>JBBDSB010000382.1:0-1054 GCA_040905205.1 Cyclobacteriaceae bacterium | reverse complement strand
GTCCAACCTTTAGACCGATAGAAATGGTTGATTTCCCGGTCCCTTTGCCTGTTGCGCTCGATCTTGGGGAGCCAGAAACCCCGGTTGGATTTGATGCTTTCTCTTTTTTTTTCCCAATCATGGCCATGCCAAAAAGCACCATCCACAAAGACCAGTAGCTTGTACTTGAGAAAGCTGATATCCGGTTTTCCGGGTAGTTTCCTGTTGTTGCTGCGGTGCCGGAGCCCGGCATGCCATAGGGCCTTTTTTAGCCGTTTTTCGGGTTTTGTGTGCTTGTCCTTAATTCTGGACATGTTAAAAGATTGCTTCTTACTCGTATAAAAGCCGTTTTCCTCACAGAATCGTGGCACTTTTATCTTCGGTTCAGCATAGGGCTTTATCTTGGTTTTTGGCATGACAAACATAATAATAACCTGAGATTATAAAATAGTACGAATTATGAGTGCTATTCCTTTCCTAAGCAAATGGGCAATTCCCTGATAACGCAAAGCATCTAAGAATCAAACCAAATCTCATTTTCAGCGACTTCCCCTTTTAAAGGGGGCTAGGGGGATTTCAACGGGAATATCAACTTATAACGCATTAAAATTTGGTACGTCGGCGAAAAAATCCCCCATGCCCCCTTATTAAGGGGGATTTACCTGATCTGCTTTTTCTGTGTCTATTTTAAGGTGGGTACTGCCTAGCAAAATAAACGTCAACTAGAATCGAATCTCAGGTTAATAGCATTTTATTAACAAACCTTTATTTAAAATGGTTTTTTGCGCGATAAATTTCGATTTTACAATAAAGCTCATTGAAGGGGCTGATCATTTCCCTTTTAAGTGTCTAGGGCTTTTTCGGCAATTTTCAGGAAGAAATTAATGACTTTCATTCTAAGGAATGATTTATTGAAATATTGGTTGTTATCGAAAAAATCCCCCTTTTTCTTCCTTAGAAAGGGGGATTTTGGTACTGCAATCAATTTCGAGGCAATTTGCAAGGAAAAGATTTATTATCCGTACAAACCTTTCAAGAATTAGTTTAATTAGCAGCTTTGAATCTAAGGATAACA
>JBBDSB010000381.1:0-6188 GCA_040905205.1 Cyclobacteriaceae bacterium | reverse complement strand
ACCGATGACACAACACCAGCCCATTCCCAACTAGATTTTACCCTCTTAATTTTACCAATATTTGGCAATAATTTAATTATATAGATCATGCTATTGTTTTATTGTATTTCAGTAAATCATTAGTAACCTAAAATTTGATAATTAATTAAAAAGCTTTATATTTATTTAGAAATGTGTCCTACAAATTTAAAGTAAGGTATCGTACATAATTCTACCGTTGGATCAGGGTTGGTACAATATTTTGTCTTTAGATTTAAACTATTCAATTTTAAAGTTTAGCCCTATTCTTTTATGCGTCTTTCTGGAAACCAAATTGTTCATGCAGATCCATCAACATTGTGGAAAACATTGATGGATCCTGTTTTCCTGGCTAAAGTGATCCCAGGAATTTCAAGCCTGGAAAAGTTATCTGAAGATTGTTTTAATGCTACGCTTAACCTTAAGGTTGGCCCTGTGAACGGAAACTTTTCGGGTAATCTGCAACTGGAGGACATTAGTGAAGAAAAAGGCTTTACCCTTAGAACCTTACAGCAAAGTAAAATGGGCAATGCCAATGCTGATGTCCAGATTAACCTGGTCCCTATAGATAACAATCATACTGAAGTCCTATTTGATGGTAATATTAAACTTTCAGGTATGTTGGCAAGGATAGGTCAGCGTCTGGTTGGCGGAATCGCAAACACGCTTACTAAACAGTTTTTTGAAAACCTTCAAAATGAACTTGCTGAAACCAACAGCTTTAAATAAAATACTGTACCGTGATATATGTGAAATTGTTCTGATTGATTTTTGGGCACAAAGTGGAGGTGTTTACTGATTATGTTTTATCCGATGAGTTATTAATGTCTTAATTTATAATTTAAACTTTAAATTTTAAGGTATGGAAATTCACGTAAAGGTTAACGGTGTGGAATATCACCATGAGGTTGAACCAAGGTTACTCCTTGTACATTACCTTCGGGATGTACTGAGGCTTACAGGTACGCATTTAGGATGCGAAACCAGTGTTTGTGGGGCCTGTACTATACATGTTGATGGTAAAGCTGCCAAAAGCTGCAATATGCTAGCTGTGCAGGCGGATGGCTGTGAAATATTGACCATCGAAGGGTTGGCAAAGAAGGATGAGCTTCACCCCTTGCAGGAAGCATTCAAAGAAAATCACGGCCTTCAATGCGGATTTTGCACCCCTGGGATGATCATGGCAGCTGCCGATTTTTTACAGGATATGCCTAATCTTTCAGAAGAAGATATACAGCATGCTTTGAAGGGTAATTTGTGTCGCTGCACCGGTTACCACAATATAGTAAAGGCAATCATGCAGGCTGCTGAAAAAATGAAGGAGGTAACAGTATGAGCTCTTCAAATGGAATGATCGGACAAGCTGTAAAGCGGGTGGAAGATAAAAGGTTCATTACAGGTAAAGGCAGATTTACAGATGATATCGTCTTAGCGGGCCAAACTTATGCCGCTTTTGTACGGAGTCCCTATGCGCATGCCAAAATTTTAACTGTGGATATTGAGGCAGCAAAGGAGTTGCCCGGAGTGATTAAAATAGTTACGGGTGCAGATGTAGCCCATATCAACGGAGTACCGGTGGGCTGGCAAGTAAACTTCAAGAACGGTGACACGATGAAGGAGCCCAAACATCCCCTTTTGCTTGCAGACAAAGTCAGACAGGTAGGTGATCCGGTGGCCATGGTCATAGCAGAAACCCGGGAACAGGCTGTAGATGCTGTAGAAGCCATTCAAGTGGGGTATGAGGAATTAACTGCGGTAGTAAATGCTGCTGAAGCCATAAAACCAGGGGCCCCATTGGTTCACCAGGAGGCACCAAATAATATTTGTTTTGATTGGGAATTGGGAAATCCCAAAGAAGAAGTGGAAGAGGCGATTTCCGGAGCAGCACATGTTACCACATTGGAATTGGTCAACCAGCGCATGATCCCCAATGCTATTGAACCAAGAAGTTATATAGGTTCGTATGATGCAGCCAATGAAAAATACACCCTCTATACCAGTACCCAGAATCCCCACCTGATACGGTTGTTAATGAGTGCTTTTGTTTTGGGTGTTCCTGAACATAAGGTTAGGGTAATTGGTCCTGATGTGGGAGGCGGTTTTGGAAGTAAAATTTTTCATTATACTGAAGAAGCACTGCTTACCTGGGCTTCCAAAGAAATTGGCAGGCCTATAAAATGGACCGCAGAACGGCATGAGAGCTTTATCATGGATGCCCATGGACGGGACCATATCACGAAAGCTGAAATGGGTTTTGATGAGGATGGAAAAATTGTAGGGCTAAGGGTTAAAACTTTGGCAAACCTTGGGGCTTATCTTTCTACTTTTTCACCTTGTGTACCCACCTATCTTTACGGTACCTTATTGCAGGGATTGTATACCACCCCTAAAATAAATGTTGATGTTACAGGTGTATTTACCACAACCAGCCCGGTTGATGCTTATCGCGGTGCGGGCCGCCCTGAAGCCACTTACCTGATAGAAAGATTGATGGACCTGGCCGCACTGGAAATGGGAAGAGATCCGGCAGCATTGAGATTTAATAATTTTATCCCTCCCTTTGACGGGGTGGACCAGCCCGGGTACCAAACTCAAGTAGCTCTTCAATATGACAGTGGCAATTATGAGGGGGTGTTAACCAAAGGTATGGAGATGTTGGGTTACACCCAATTCAGGGAAAAACAAAAGGAGGCCTCCCAAAACGGTAAATTGTTGGGTGTAGGCTTCTCTACCTATATTGAGGCCTGCGGTTTGGCTCCCTCATCCATAGCAGGGGCATTGGGTGCAAGGGCGGGTTTATACGAAGTAGGACAGGTGCGTGTGCAGCCTACGGGAAAGGTGAGTGTTTTCACAGGGTCACACTCCCATGGACAGGGCCACGAAACCACTTTCGCACAGATTGTATCCAATCAATTGGGAATTCCCATGGAGGATATTGAAATTAATCATGGTGATAGTGACAGTGTGGCATTTGGAATGGGTACATATGGCTCTCGAAGTCTTGCCGTAGGCGGAAGTGCAATTGTAAAAAGCCTGGATAAAATAATTGAAAAGGGAAAAAAAATAGCCGCACACAAACTTGAGGCAAATGAAGATGATATTGATTTTGCCCATGGAAATTTTACTGTAAAAGGAACGGATAAATCAGTAACCTTTGGGGACATTGCCTTAACGGCTTACGTACCACATGATTATCCTACAGGCCTAGAACCTGGCCTGGATTTCAGCAGCTTTTACGATCCTGCCAATTTTACCTATCCATTTGGTTGTCATATCGCCGTGGTGGAAGTGGATAAGGAAACAGGTGGAGTGAAGTTAAAACGCTTTATTTCGGTGGATGATGTGGGGAATATTATCAATCCCATGATTGTGGAGGGACAGATCCATGGGGGAATTGTCCAAGGAATTGGCCAGGCTTTGTTCGAAGGTGCAGCATATGATGAAAATGGCCAGTTGACCAATGGCTCATACATGGATTATTGCCTGCCCCGTGCTGATGATGTGCCCCTATTCGAAACTGCCAACCAGGTGACGCCCTGTCCGCACAATCCCCTTGGCGTAAAAGGTGCCGGAGAAGCAGGAACGATTGGTGCCACACCGGCTGTGGTGAATGCGGTGATAGATGCCTTATGGAGTGGGGGCCATAAAGTAAAGGACATCCTAATGCCTTTGACATCGGAAAGGGTTTGGAGAGCGATGCAACCGCCGGTTAATTGAGCGGTTTGGAGAAGAGTTAACCCTAAAATTTCTTGTTAAAAAAGAATTGACCGTCCCTACATATATTTTATATGTATGCTATCTAACACATGCATGTTTTGTAACCAAAAAATTCTCCTTATCATTTCACTCCTAAATGCCATTTAAAGGCCTTGGGACTTAAATTTATCAATCATGATACCAGTTGCATTCGAATATAAAAAAGCCGGAACTATTGAAGAAGCCCTAGCCGACATTTCCGGTGGAAAAGGTCAATTACTGGCAGGTGGCTACAGCTTGTTGCCTGCCATAAAAATGCGTTTAAGTCAGCCGGAAAGGCTGGTGGATATTGCCAATATACCTTCAATGAAAGGGATTAAGGAAGAGAACGGGCACCTCACCATCAGCGCAGGAACTACACACCATGATATTGCAAACAATGAACTCATCAAAATCCTCCTGCCATTTTTTTCTGAAGCTGCGAATATGATTGGGGACATACAGGTTCGCAATCGCGGTACAATAGGAGGGAGCCTGGCCCATGCTGACCCCGCTGCTGATTGGCCTGCTTTGGTTCTTGCTTCGGATGCTGCTATTGAGGTAAGGGGCAGTAAGGGAGCCAGAACTATCGAAGCTACCAATTTCTTTACAGGCTTATTTTCTACCCAATTGCAGGAAGGTGAAATCATTACTGCTGTCCGAATACCCGTTCCCGAAAAAGGTTCGAAAATGGTATACCTGAAATTTTCCCATCCTGCTTCCAGATTTGCCGTTGTGGGCTGTGCCGTACTCCGTTTTCCGGGGGGAAAAACAAATATTGCCTTTACGGGTGTTGCCGATTTTCCATTTAGAGATCGTGAATCAGAAAATGAAATTTCGGGAAAAGCATTGGATGCTGGAAATATTGACGCATCCGTGAACATCGCCTGCAATGGTGTGAATATTTTAGGGGATAATTTTGCTTCTGAAGATTACCGAAGGCATTTGGCCAGGGTGTATCTCAAAAGAGCATTGCAAGCTGTTGCATAAATTATCTCAACACCTGATTAAAATGGAGCAGTAATTGCCAGTTTAGCGGACATTTCTGCTCCCATTTCTTTATTTCCACTTTTTATAGCATATAATTTTCCCTAAAGGGAGCCTAACAAAAGCAATGGTCAAAAACAATCACATAATAAGCCTTTCCGATATTAAAATGATGCTGACTGATCAGGGGTATATTACTGATGATGGGGTATGCATGTCTGTTTTTCTTTCCATAAAATTAAATAAACCCCTTTTGATAGAAGGTCCGGCAGGTGTTGGAAAAACCGAAATAGCGAAAGTAATGGCCAAAGCGATGCAAACAGATCTGATACGCTTGCAATGTTATGAAGGGCTTGATGCTGCACACGCTTTGTATGAATGGAATTATCAAAGACAATTATTGCATTTAAAAATGGGAGAACACTCCGGACTGTCTGTGGATGAAAAGGAGAAAACGATTTTCAGTGAAAATTTTTTAATGAAAAGGCCATTGTTGCAGGCAATTACCCATCATCGTAAACCGGTTTTGTTAATTGATGAGGTGGACCGGTCGGATGAAGAGTTTGAAAGTTTTTTACTTGAAGTGTTAAGCGACTGGCAAATTTCCATTCCTGAAACCGGAACGATAAAGGCCACACACATCCCCCAAGTGATTTTGACGGGTAATCGAGCAAGGGAGTTATCTGAGGGATTAAGAAGACGCTGTTTGTACCTCTATATCAATTATCCTGATTTTGAAAAAGAATGGATGATTGTTAAAAGAAAAGTGCCCGGAATTGACCATAAATTAGGTGAAGAGATATGCCGTTTTATGCAAACCCTGAGAAATATTAAGCTGGAAAAATCCCCGGGTATTGCTGAGACGCTGGACTGGGCAATGGCTTTGGTGGCGCTGCATATTGATTACCTGGACAAAAAAATAGTTGAACAAACATTGGGTGTTATATTAAAAGATTGGAGGGATACCAGACAGGTACAAATGTCCTTAAGTAAATTACTTGAAAAAGCAGGGGTGAAATCCAGGATTGAAGATTTATGATTTTGCGGCAAACTTCCCTTTCAAAAAACATTGTTCAGTTTTGCAGGTTTCTGCGGCATAAAGGTTATGCCTTAAGTGCAGAAGAAGAAGCAACAGCACTGCAGTCTTTGCAATATATTGATTACAGTGATCAAACTGTTTTTTCACTGGCGCTCAAATCTATCCTGTGCAAAAGTCCAAACGAATTGCATGATTTTGATTATTTATTTAAAGCCTATTGGGAGGAATTAGAAAAGGCCATAGATTCAAAAATAAATACTGAAATCAACCCTATAAAAATACCGGGATCAGAAGAGGCTGCTTTCAAATCTTTAAAGTCATGGTTAAATGGTAACCGGAATAACGAAAAAGAAGAGACGGCCTCATATAGTGTTGGTGAAAATTTATCACAAAAAGATTTCTCAGCAGT
>JBBDSB010000380.1:1747-34935 GCA_040905205.1 Cyclobacteriaceae bacterium | reverse complement strand
GGTTTATCAAATTTAACAAATCATTCGAAATTTTGGATAACCGAATACAGTTTATAAACATATGGCCTTAAATTTATCCAATTTTGGCTAAAGCCAGGGTTAATACTAACAGATTGATTGACGAGATTGAAAGAGATTGAGGGGAAAAAGATTGAGTGAGATTGAAAGGAAAAAGATTGAGTGAGATTGGTAGAGATTGAGGGGAAAAAGATTGAGTGAGATTGATAAGGTGCTCAGGTCCCTAAAGTTCACCAAATACTGCATCCAGATCCAATTCAAAACCAGGGAGGGTTTGAGATCTTATCCGATCACCCAGGGTAAATAAGCGGGAAGGAAGGTATCCTCCTGCTTTGAGGGAATAAATCAGCAAGGTTCGCTCATCGGGATGGACCACCCAATACTCCTTCACTCCGAAGGCTTCGTACACCTGATACTTCAATTGCACTTCCTTTTTGTTGTCTCCGGGGGAGAGGATCTCGACAATCAAATCCGGCGCACCCACACAGCCCAGCTCGTCCAGCTTCTCCGGATCGCATACCACGCAAAGGTCCGGTTGAACCACCGTATCGATGTCCTCATGCTTTCTAGAGGAAACCGAAAGCCGTACGTCAAAGGGGGCCACATACACTTTGCAGGTCTTACCCTTCAAATATTCGTAAAATTTATTGACCAGAATTACTGCAAGTTCCTGGTGTACCCTTCTGAGAGCTGCCGCCATCCTAAAAACTTTTCCCCGGATCAACTCCACCATCTCGTCCAGCTGCCAGGAAAGGTAATCCGCATAGGAAAAGGGTCCATAACCTGCGATCGGTTCTTTGATTTTATCTTCTTGCTTTTCCATAATTTGCTGTGCTAATCAGGGACTATTTTTAAAGATAGCAAGAATTGGGCAAATCCACCAGGGTCCAAAATAGGTGAATTGGATGCGATCAGAAATGATTCAAATTTATACCATGTCAATTTTCAGCATCTGGTGTTGTGTCACATGTTAAATGACATTTTCCTGCGCTCGGCCCTCTGCACCCTTAAGGGGAAGACAGCCCACTGTATTGACCCTTTAGAACATCTTGATATGTGGGTTTAGCGTCAAAAATGATGCAACATGACACTAGTTTAAAGCTTAAATTTTTCACTTTTTTCTATCTTTCCCTCATGGTCCCGGGCGGAAAACCAGAAGGAAAAATCACCTTTCGTACCCTGGATGGGAATGGTAAATTCAAAAGGATAATTTTCAACCTCCCTGCTTTTGGTGCCACCCTTCTCCTCTTCATAAAACAAGGTAACGCTTGAAAATCGGGCATCATCCTCCTGGAGATAAATATAAGCTCTCCGGTCGTATTCCCCCAGATTGATCAACATTACCCGGGCATCACCAAAATCAAGTTCAATGAGGCTATTCTTGATTGACGGTCCTTTGGACAATAATTTTTGTTGAAAGACTAATTTTGGTGAAAGTCCTTCTACTCTGATCGCTGTAAGGCCATTTCCAGGCACCTCAACCTCAAAGGAGGTAGCGTCTACGGTAGAAGCATTTCCATCACCCCAAACCTTAATTTCTCCAATGGAACCAGTTATCCATTCAGGATTGACCTCAACGGTTGTTGTCACCACTTCTCCAGACTGATTGGTAAAAGCCAGAAATAGTCCTGTTTCATTATATCCTGAAATTTGGTTCAATTGGGGGTGGGCAACTTTCAACAGATTTTTAGGCATCCACAATTGTACTCCCTCTTCTCCATAGAATTTTCCGGGTTGGCTGCCATAAAACTTGTTTTGCAAATAGGCATAGCCTTCGATGTATTCTGAAGGAAAATCAATCTTTCCCTCAGACCGAACGTAGGCATCTGTCACCAAATAATCCAGCAACATGCTGGCCATAGGCAGTATATGGTTATAGTGAAAAGAATTGACACTTAGTTTTTTATGTTCTCTCAAGGGATAATCTGCCTTCTCATATGCAGTGGTTCGAGCTGTATTGATATGGTAGCCAGGGAAATTTTGATAGCGGCCTATGATGGCCGATTTGGCCACTTCCTTTAAAAAAAGGTCATCGGAATAATACCCCAGTCTCAACATCCAAGGGGCATAGTTGGCCATGAATATGGCACGGTGGCCCTGACTGGTACCGGAAGATTCCGGGGTCAGCCCGATTTCAGAAAGCCTCCAGGCTTCCACCTCTTCTTCCGGAAAATACATCTGCTCATGGCCTTTTGATTTTAAATACCAGTACAAAGGGGCCTTGCCGTCCTTGTTCACCAAAATACTGGTATCCGGAATGGCTGGTGACATCCATGTAAACATGGTATACCGCCTTGCTCCGTCCCGGGCGGCCTCAAGGTATTTTTTGTTTTCCGTGATTTCATATAATTCTGTCAGGTCCACCCATCTGTGTGTAAAGGTATTCCAGAAAAAAGATCCTGGCGAATAGGGGTCCCTGAAACCAGTCTGTTTGGTTTCGACCCTTTTACGGAGATATTCATCGGCTCCCAAAATGGCCATTTCCAGGTACTTTTTATCCTTGGTGGCCTTGTACAAATGCATGGCATTGACCCAAGAATCACCCTTCTCGGGAACATCCAGATTTCGGATACGACTTCCTGAAAACTCCTTTTTTGCCAATTCCAGAAAAAAATGATTGGAATGGCCAAGAATATTGTACAAAGAAGTCAATTCCGAAACCGGGGCTATGGGCCCGGTCATGCTTCTGGAAGGATGCTGTATTTTTTGTTCCCGGTCAAGGGAAAATAGAAATTTCTCCCGGGACAACATGTACTCCAATGTAGGATAAGCCCTCTGTTCAAACATGGCCGAATCATCCATCACTATGGCCAATTCCAATGGATTCAAACTGGAAACATTTTTTACGGCACCGGGTACATCCGTGGAATAGGCAAAACCTTTTAAGGAATCCACAAACCAGGCATAATCCGACATGGAATAGGTCACCATATTTTCCAATGTCCGGTTCAGTGATACTGTCTCATTTTTCCGATAATTTTTAAAGCCAAAGTTATTTCGGGCTATGGTTTCATAGGCTTCATGGATTTTTCCGGGTTCCATCACAATCAAGGATTTAAATTGAAAGGTTTCCCCCACTTTCATTTGGGATCCTTCCCCCCCTGGCACCGGGGCAAATAATTGGGGCTGGGCCTTTCCCTCCTCATTCCTGACCATCACTCCAAAACGACTATTGGTGGACAGTGGCAAGGGATCAAAAGGAAATTCCTCTGAAGCGGCCATCACACCCAATGAATGGGTTCCATCATGGACCAATGCCGTCGGTATCGGACACCGGAATGCCAAAGTCATCACAGGGCTTTCCGGAAATCTTTTTTCCTGCCAAATCAAAGGCTGCCATATTTCCTCTACCTGGGCCAGGTGAAATTCTGGTGCGCCCGTATATCCTACAGAATAGAATCCTTCCTTTTTGGGTGAGAGGTTAAAGGTGATGGAAGGATGGTTGTCTTCCAAATTGGAAACCTCCGCCGAAAAATGAAACCATTCATGTTCATCAAAAGTGAGTTGCACCGCACCCCCCTTCATTTCCAAGTTTGCGGCACTAATGGAAAAGACGGTTCCGGAATTGAATGGATTCGGACTTCTTTTGGTGGCTTCACCTTCCAAAATGCTGTCATCAAAACCATCTCCAACTGCACTTTCGCTCCTTTTGACCTGGTCCAGATCCGCCGTCTTCCCCAGATAGGCCTCCCAGGTGATGATGTTATATGGGACGCCCTCAATGCCCGCCGGCCTCATGGCCATTTTAGGGTCTTCTTCACTATAAATGATTGAAAAATGGGGCCGGAATTGATATTCCATCCCGTTTTTTCGTATGAATATCAGGTCATTTTCAACATATACCTCGTTTTCCTTAAAGGAGTTACAACTAAAAAATAAATATAAACTTAAAGAAATGCAGATTTTTGCGATTCCATTCATTGGTGCATGGGTATAATTTGGATTTTAGATAAAGAATTATAAGGCAAATTAAAAAGTCTCCATAAAATATAAAATATTAATTCATTAAAATATTAGAATTTTATACTGCAACCGTTTTCGATAACGTTTTCAATTGAAAATAATCCAATCAATTTGGTTTATTATTGATAAATTTGTTCATGGTTAGGCTAAAATCAGTAATTCCTGTTTGCCTGACCAATAAATAAATTGGCAAATCAACTATTATCACCTGTTAATAGACTTTAGAAAGTTTTGAAAAAACCCATCACCATTAAAGATATTGCCGAGAAGCTACAGGTATCGGTTGCCACGGTTTCCCGGGCATTAAGAAATTCCCCCGAAATAAAAAAAGAGACCAAACTGTCCGTTTTAAAAATGGCCAAAGAACTGGATTACCATCCCAATTTATTGGCCAGCAGTTTAAGCAGTAAGAAGACCAAGATCATTGGGGTGGTGGTCCCGACCATCAACCGCTTCTTTTGGTCCAATTCCATTTCGGGTATTGAAAGTATTGCATACAAAGAAGGTTATAAAGTCATGATTTTCCAATCAAGCGAATCCTATAAAAAGGAAGTGGAGATTGTGGAAACCCTCGCCAACAGCCGTGTAGATGGTATTATTATAGCCTTTTCCAAGGAAACTTCCAATTATGACCATATCCAACACATCATGGATAGAGGAATTCCGGTACTTCTATTTGAACGGGTATGCAAGGAATTGAATACCTGTAAAATCATGACCGATGATCTTGCGGGGGCTGTTGAAATCGTGAACCATTTGATCCAAAGGGGAAAAAAAAAGATTGCCTATTTGGGCGGCCCCCTTTCCCTGGGTGTTTGTCAGGAGAGGTTGAAAGGATACCAGGAGGCCATGGTCAGGCATGGCCTTGAAATTTATCCCTCAATGCAGATTGAACTGGCCGATTTTACTTATGAACTGGCTGGGGAATCCCTCCAAAAAATCTGGAACCAACCCATCCGACCGGATGCCATTTTTTGTTTTGCAGACATTTTGGCGATCGGGGTATTGCATGCCGCGCAACAAATGAAGATCAAGGTCCCGGAGGAACTGGCCATCGCCGGATTTGGTAATGATATCACAGGCAGGTTTATCAGCCCTTCCATTTCCACTATGGGGCAACCTTCCTTTGAAATGGGGGAAATGGCCACTGAAATGCTATTAAAAACCATATTGGAAGAGTTGGAAATTCCCGATCGCCGGGAAGAAATCATAAAACCCAGTTTGATCATTAGGGAAAGCACCTGAATTTAAGTTTATTATTATGAGGCACCTCAAAATTTTTGGGTAATGTCAAAATTGTTTTTTTAGGTCAATAGATCTTCCACCACCTTACCATGCACATCGGTCAGGCGGTACCTCCTACCCTGGTGCTTAAAATTAAGCCGCTCATGGTCTACCCCCATCAGGTGTAATAATGTGGCCTGGAAATCATGAACATGAACCGGATTTTCAATGATATTATAACCCAACTCATCCGTTTGTCCATAAGAAAACCCCTTTTTCACTCCTGCCCCTGCCATCCACATGGAAAAACATTTGGGATGGTGATCCCGGCCGTAAGTTGTTTTGGTAATCTGGCCCTGAGAATAACTGGTTCTCCCAAATTCACCACCCCATATGACCAAAGTATCATCTAAAAGTCCGCGTTGTTTCAAATCCTGGATCAGGCCTGCTGTGGGCTGGTCTGTACTTTTGGACATGTTCCTGATATCATTGGGAAGGTTCCCATGCTGATCCCATCCTTTATGGTACAATTGAATAAATTTGACATTTTTTTCCGCCAATCTTCTCGCTAACAAGCAATTGGCTGCATAGGTCCCTGGAATATGCACATCGGGACCATACATCTCCAGCACATGGTCTGGTTCTCCGGAAACATCCATGGTTTCCGGTACAGAAGTCTGCATCCTGTAGGCCATTTCATATTGGGCTATTTTGGAATTGATTTCCTCGTCGGGATTGGATTCAAAAGTATGTTCGTAAAGTGCCTTCAAATGATCCAGGTAGGCGGCACGGTCTTTTCTGCCAATTCCCGGGGGATCATTTAAATAAAGAACCGGGTCTTTTCCTGATCTGAACTGAACCCCTTGATGAAGAGAAGGCAAAAACCCATTTCCCCATAGCCTTCCATATATGGGTTGGGCACCGGACCTTCCCTTGGAGACCAAAACACAAAATGCAGGTAAATTCTCATTTTCACTTCCCAGTCCATAACTTACCCAGGAACCTATAGATGGTCTGCCTGCCTGTTGGGAACCCGTCTGGAAAAATGTTATGGCCGGATCATGGTTGATGGCCTCTGTATGCATGGATTTAATGACACAGATATCATCAGAAATCGACGCAATATGCGGTAGAAGTTCACTGATGTACAATCCTGATTTGCCCCTTTTTTCGAAGCCAAATCTTGAGCCAATCATAGGCAATGTTTTTTGCCCTGCCGACATGCCGGTTAACCTTTGCCCCTGCCGGACAGAATCCGGAAGTTGTTCTCCGGTCCTCCTGACCAGTTCCGGTTTAAAATCAAACAGTTCAAACTGGGAAGGTCCCCCGCTTTGAAACAAATAAATGACTCTTTTGGCCTTGGGGGGAAAGTGGGTACCCCCTAAAACTCCATTTCTGGGATCTGCCAGGGCATGGGATGAAAAGGGGTTGGCCAATGTAGCCAATGCCATTCCTCCTATTCCCAACCCTGCCTTGGTTAAAAATTCCCTTCTGGAATATTGGTTCACATGAGCACACAAATCTGACATAACCGCTATTGCTTGGTGTAAAAATCAAAATGATTGAACATTAAATTAGCTACCATGGTAAGGGCGGCAGTTTTTTCAAGGGGCAAACTGGGGTCTACCCTGGATGCGCCCACGTTTAGCAGTGCCTCCCCGTCCTTTTTATTCTGCCCGAAACGATGCAGTTCCTCCGAAAACATTTTTTGGAAAATATGCATTTCCTTTTCAGAGGGCCTTCTTCCGGTCACCCTTCGGAATCCATAAACCAATTGATCTTCCAAAACGTGGCCCCCATCTTTTTGCATTTTTTCTGCCAGGGCCCTAGAAGCCTCGATGATCTGGGGATCATTCATCAGGACCAAAGGCTGTAAAGGAGTATTGGTTTCCTGCCTCTGCACCATGCAATCCTCCCTTCCAGGCACATCAAAAGTAGTCATGGCAGGTGCAGGTGATGTCCTTCTGATAAAGGTGTACATGCTCCTGCGATATAGGTCTTTCCCTTCATCGGGACGATAGGTAAGTAAAAAATTGGAAAATTCCCCTTTTTCTTTCCACAATCCTTCCGGCTGATAAGGTTTAACACTTGGGCCCCCTACCTCTTCCACCAACAGTCCACTGGCATGCAAATAACTGTCCCGGATAAACTCCCCCAAAAGCCTTTGTCGCGGGCCTCTCGCTAAATACACATTGTCCGGATCCAGCTCCAACAATTCTTTGCTTGCCAAAGACCCCTGCTTATAGGTGGCAGAAGTTACCGTTTTCTTCACCAGGGCTTTTACATCCCAACCTGATTCTACAAAATCTACTGCCAACCAGTCCAATAACAAAGGATGGGAGGGCAATTCACCCTGACTTCCAAAATCGCCTACCGTATTGACGATCCCTCTCCCAAAAAATTGATTCCAATACCTGTTTACGGCTACCCTACTCACCAGTGGATGATCAGGAATGGTGAGCCATTTTGCCAATCCCAGTCTGTTTCTGGGCCATTGTTCCTCTAAAGAAGGTAAAACCGCCGGAACATCCGCCTGCACTTCTTCGGTAGGCAAATTGTATTCTCCCCTATCCAAAATGTAGGTTTTCCGGAAATGATCTCTCTCCTTCATGACCATCACTTCTTTCTTGTCTTCCAGCATTTTTAGCTGCTCCCCCCTCAATACTTTCAGAGATTTATTCTTATCCCGGGCTTCCTTATTTGTATGATAGTCCAGGTGTCTACTAATATCCGATGGTCCATATTCTTTGAGTGGGGAAGAAGCACCATAATTATAAAGTTCAGCAATTTCAAGACCTGTCAATACCCTGTTATAAAGATACAATTCATCCAAGCCTCCTGTATAGATACCATTATCCCCACCAAAGACCCTATAACTTCTGGCCAGCCTTAAGGGCCTGTTTACCGGCTCCCCCCTACTATCTTTGACGGGTAAAATACTTTTATAAAGGTTGTCCACCATAACTACTAATGGCCATGGTTTCCCATCGATGTATAATTGCGTACCGGAAGCAGCCGCAGAACCATCATAAGTAAGGGCAATTTGGCTCCAATCACCCATTTTAATGGGGTTTTCCGTAATCAAGTGGATACAATTGTGGGGCAATGCATGGATGATCTTTACCTGTACCCTATTGGTACTGTCCAAAAAAACCTCATATCCCCTGAAGAAATTGTTTTTATTTCCGGAATTGGCCAAAAGAGACCGATAGGGTTCCCTGCTTTCCGGCCTCGCCCAAAATGAAAAAGAAAAAGCAGAAGTCATTTCAAATAGACCCTGTTCCGGAATTTCAAAAACGTCCAATTCATTTTTAAAGCGCATACCCTTGCCCACAGGAGAAGAAATGATTTCCGGACTGCCTTTAACCTTTGCCAAAACCTTTCCGGATTGATCAAGGGTATTGCCCTCCCCGTATTCATCTAAATTAAAATGGGCAATCAAACCCATTTTTAAAGTCTTTTCAGGTAACCATTGTGGGTCCAGGCTGCCCTTGTTCTCCTCCTGCAGAAATTTTTGTTGCGCATTGGCCCTTTCATCTTCCAATGCACGAATTTCAGCTTTGAGCCTTTCCAGGTCCCTTTCCTCCTCATCTTCCAAATACAACATCAATGGACCCGAATTCCCATCATTTCCTGTCATACCCAACTCATCCATATTATTGAAAAAAGCCGCCATACTATAATAATCTTTTTGGGAAATCGGGTCGAATTTATGGTCATGGCACCTGGCACAATCCAGTGTCAATCCCAAAAATGCCTTTCCAATGGTCTCTGATCTGTCAAATACATATTCTAACCGGTATTCTTCATCAATAATTCCTGCTTCAGAATTGGTCTGGTTATTTCGGTTGAAGGCAGTGGCCAAAATTTGTTTTTTAGAAGGCTGGGGCATCAAATCACCGGCTACCTGCCATTGAATAAACCGGTCATAGGGCATGTTCTCTTTAAAAGCTTCTATGACCCAATCCCTCCAGGGCCACATCATCCTGTAGCCATCCGCATGTAATCCATTCGAGTCGGCATATCTGCCAACATCCAACCAATCCAACGCCATTCTTTCGCCATAGGCGACCGAGGCCAATAAGGTATCCACCACCTTTTCATAGGCATTGGGAGAGGTGTCATTTAAAAACCTATCCACAAGACCCAAATCGGGAGGCAAACCTGTTAGGTCCAGGCTTACCCTTCTGATCAACCTTTCCTTCTCCGCAGGGGAACTGGGCTTTAAGTTGTTTTCGTCCAATTTGGCCATCACAAAATAATCTATTTCATTATTGGCCCAGCTGGGATCCGAAACTTTGGGTAAAATACTTTTTTCCGGCTTAATGTAGGCCCAATGGGGCTTGTAGGTAGCCCCTTGCTCTATCCATCGAATAATGATGGCCTTTTCCCGGGAGGAAAGGCTCAGGTTGGAAGCCGGAGGGGGCATCATTATCTCCGGATCATCGGAAACCATTCTTTCGTAGACATCACTTCGGTGTAACTTACCCGGTGATACAGCCACTTTTCTCTTATTCTCGGCCAAAGGTCCATATGCCCCTTCCGCCATATCCAGCCGCAGTCCTGCCTCTCTGGTGTTGGGATCAGGGCCATGGCAGGAAAAGCAACGATCGGATAATATCGGTTTAACATGTAAGTTGTAATCAATTTCATCAGGCAACTGCAATTCTGCGGCAAGGATTTCATCCGGTTTTTCCACCCCACAGGATAAACAGCATCCCAGCGACCCCAGGAGGAAAATTATTGGTATAACCCTTCCAAAATCAATTTTTGCCATGCCAGATTTTATATTTGTTATTTGCCATTTCAATTTTATTGAGTGGAAGGTAAAATATCCTATACTTTCCTTTTTTCAAAATTTTATTCTAAATTAATAAATTCAAGGTATATCAAAAAGTATCCAACCATTTATTATTTATCCTTTATGCTGTAACCGTTTTCGATAACGTTTACATTTGTGGATTTTATAATTATTAAAGAAAAATTTGGAGAAATGATAAGGGTTGAGGTCACAACCGTGAATGGGTTTAACATGTGCTGTTGGCTGTTGGCTGTTGGCCATTGGCTGTTGGAAAAATTAAACGATTAAACACTTGAATTGATTACTCCCGATCTTCCTAAACCAACCTCACCCACGTATCGAACAAATGGTTTGATGCGATTCGAACAAATGGTTTGATGCGATGATGTGGTGATTTGATAATTTGATGGAAATAAAAAAACTGTCCATGTTTTCTTTGACCTGGACCGGAATTGATTTTTTTTCAATAATTTCGGATATTAATCTCTAAATGACACATGAACCCAAAAATTTATGATGAGCAAGAAATTCCTAAAATTTAACCTATTGGCCATGATGATGGCATTCACTTTCCAGCTATTGGCTCAGGAAGGAATTCCGTCCGGCTGGAAATTAGGTAGCCAGGCTTATACCTTCCGGTTATTTTCATTGGAGGAAACCCTGGAAAAATTGAACAGTATCGGTGTTAAACACGTCGAACTTTATCCCGGTCAAAAAATAAGTAAGGGCGGAGAAGCCACTTCCCATTTTTCTGCTTCTTCCAGCGACAAGGCAACAATTAAAAGATTATTGGAAAAATTTGATATTGAACCGGTTGCTTATGGGGTGGCCAGCCCCAGTGATGAGGAATGGCCCCAATTGTTTGCCTTTGCCAAAGAAATGGGTATTGGTATATTGACTACTGAACCCAGGCCCAATCAGTTTGATATGATCGAAAAATTATGCGAAGAACACCAGATTAAAATAGCACTTCACAACCACCCAGTTCCCTCCATGTACTGGCATCCCACCGTCCCTCTGAGATTATTGGAAGGAAGAAGTGAATTGATGGGTGTTTGTGCCGATATAGGCCATTGGGTAAGGTCCGGATTAGATCCGGTAGAAAGTCTTAAAATGTTGGAAGGCAGAGTGATCAGCCTGCACATGAAGGACCTGAATGTGGCGGGGATCCGTAATGCCCATGATATTCCCTGGGGTACGGGAAACTGTAATGTGGCGGGTGTTTTGCACGAATTGAACAGACAGGGGTTTGAGGGCGTTTTTTCTGCTGAATACGAACATAATTGGGAAAATAACCTTCCCGAAGTAAAGGAAAGCATGGATTATTTCAAAAGGGTGGCATCACAATTCCAGTAAAAATATCATAATAATACCATAAATCCACTTTCCTCCTTCTTTCCGCTGATCTTTCCCAGCCCCTATAGGGCATGGGTTGCAACCATTTTTCTGGTATTTTGCCGGCAAAGCTTGATGGCATGGAAAAATCCCAGCCCTGAAGGGGCGAAAGATCCCAGCACAGGGTAACGCCCTGTGACTCCAAACCGAAACAAATATCCCTAAGCCCTGAAAGGGCGAAATATATCTGCCTCCCTGGCTAAGTTGTCCAAAGAAGGAGACAATTTAAAATTGCATAGTCGGTTCAGATTGGTCAAAAAAAAAGGCCGGAGTCTCACTGTTCATGAAACCCCGGACAAACCCTACATTAAAAAATAACCAACTAACTAACCTTATATTAAAGCCAATATTCAAACTCAAAATATTTCTTTTAATCTTATTGCTGCTTGATGAGTTAAAGGTAATTTATAAAAAATTGCAATAATAATATTTTACAATATATTTTACTTAAAAAATAAACAAAACAGTTTTTTTATTTTGAATTACATAAATTATGGTATGGATATTTTTAAACTACTTATTTTGTGCTTTCTACCTTAAAAAATTGGGTTTGTCCATTATTTTGACGGAAGGGTTAATTCAGTATTCGTGAACCTATCAACCTGTTCGGGTTAAGATCGTCTTAAAAAACCGACTAAATCGTCATGCGAAGCCTTTTTGGTAGGTAATTACTCCCTGATATTTTCTGGGCTTTATACAATTAAAGCCTTCCAAAAAGCCATTTGTAATGGCCGGACGGATCCGTATCCAGACGCGATTTTTTATGTACCTTCAAATTGGGCCGGCATTGCAAATGCCTTGAATCCGTTTTCGCCTCAATAACAGGGATGTAGAAAAATTCTCACCCAGTATGGGTGGGTTAAATGAAAAAAGAAGGTCCTTCCCAACGACTTTTTATGAAAACCTAGAAGTGGCAAAAGGACCAGATCAATGGGTTTTTTCCATTATCCGAGACAAAGGTGCTATTTTTTCCTTTCCGAGGTTGGCGACTCCCGATTAAAATAAAATTTTAGTACATTTAAAGAAATTTGCGAGAGAGGAGCATAAAAAGGACTCAGAAATAACTACTACCCACAAGCCCCTACCGTTGGTAGCAATCCCCAAATATGGAACACATTTAATTTCAGAGTTAATAGGGACAATGGTACTGATGAAATTGAGGGAATTATAACGAAATTGTATATTATTGAAATTCAGCACCTTTTAAAAAAGTTAGCCAGAATACATTTTAAAGAATGAAAATTTCACCTTTTACAATTGAAGAACTTGAATCACTTATAACAGGAAATAAACATCCTCCAAAAAAGATCCTTAGGACACAGAAGTATCCGCAAGGTTTGTTATTTGTGGCTACCTTTGTCAAAGGGTGGACAGGAAAGTGCTAAAAATAGCCCCCGCTTCTTTGTTGCGGACTATTACAAACAATTTAGAAGAAATGATATGACAAAATCTATAACCTTATTTATTGCGACTTTGTTTTTGCTTATTTCCTGTAGGGAATATAACAATAATCCTATTGATGAAAATCCTCAAGCAGAAAGTTGTAAAATTGCAACAATAACTTATGGATACTTTTCGGGTAATAAAGTTTATACTGCAACTTATAGCGGTGAAAATTTGATTGAACTAACCTCAATAGCGAGTAAAGTAGTATATACATATAATTCACAAAATCATTTGATCAAAAAGGATTTTTTTGATATTGGCGATTCACAAGTAAAATTTAGAACAGAATTTACCGCAAATTCAAATGGAAAAATTATTGAAGAGCGAAATTGGTTATTTGAAAGTGGAAACTTACAATATACCGGTAAATATACATATAGATACAATGCGGATAAAATAGCTGAAATAATAAATTATGCCATCGACGACACTACAATTCAAGGGAAACTTGTTTTCGAATGGACTGGTGAAAACCCGACAAAATTATTAGTATTTGATGTGAATAATATTTTGGAGTGTGAAAATACTTTTATTTACGACTTGACTAGGGAAAATAAGTTTAACTCAATATTTGAGTATTATTCTTTTCAAGATATTTTCGATGCAGACATTAATCTATATTTTTTTTTAGGAGAAAACGTAATTGTAAATACAATTTCATGTTCAGGGGACACTGATGTTTATAATTCAACATTGACGTCAAACGGACTTTTAGATAATGTAAATCTGAATGGAGATTTACGATGGAGGTTTGAGTATAACTGTGAATAAAAATCTGTTTGTAAAAAACTAAGAAAGAATTAGATAAACATTGGATTCACCAAGAGTATAAGCATGAACTATCAATAGCCTTTAATTTATTCGCTTTTAGTGGTTTAGGATAATCGGTCGGTTATAGGATATAATAAATTTTAGTTCATTTAAGGAATTTTGTGTGAGGGGGAAGATAATGGCTCTCCGAAGGTACCCACCACCAACAAGCTTAATCAGTTTATGGGAAAGTATAAATGACATTACCTAATGAGAAACTGTGTAATCTGTAGAAAAGATAAAGAGGAATTTAATACCGAACATATTATTCCTGATTCAATTGGAGGGACTTTGATAATAGATTCTGTTTGTACTGAGTGTAATTCAAAGCTTGGAAGTAAGGTAGATAAACATCTTGTAAATCACTTTTTTTTTGTAGCTAAAAGAGAGTCTTTGCAATTGAAAAGCCAGAATAACTTGATTCCTAATTCTTTCGATACACAGACTTTTTTTCTAAAATCAGACACTAAGCAACATTTAAGGTTTGAGAAAGATTTAAATAGGTTTAAGTTAATTCCTAAGGTCAAAAAAAATGGAGTTTCATTTGATATTAATGACACAAAGAATATTAAAAAATATTGTAAAAAACATAAATTAAATATTTCTCAATTTGACATTTTTAATGTTAGCAATCAACTTATTGGGGAAATAAAAATTGACACAATTAATATCAATATTGCACTTTTAAAGATTGCATATGAATTTGCAATCAAAGAATTGCCGTATTATTATGAAGACAAAAATGCTAAAATAATTTCATCCAAAATATATGATGTTGCCTACGGAAGTGCTAACCCGAATGTAATTGATACAAGCGGTGTTTGGTTACATTCGACATTGCTTGAAAGCAATAAGTTTGATTTATTCAGAAAATATATTGATTTAGATTCCAATAATCATTTAATGATTTTGTATTCACACAAAAATTTAGGTCTTTTTTGTGACATCAAAATATTTGATGTGATTTATTTTTCTGTCCAACTTTCAGAAAACATGTTTGATATTGATATAATGGTTTTTGAAAATGAACTTGAAAATAGGGACAACAAGGTTGAATCGTTAATTGAATTTATATTTAGGAAAACTGTCAACCCATAATCGTGTAGAAGCCCCCATTAGATTCTTCTGACGGGAACCCTCACCTCCACGCATTCCGGTATCATATCCTGCTGGTCGCCGGATAGTTAGTTGAGTCAGGCATATATGCAAACACCCTAGGATGAGTTTACAACTTCTCTAGTATAAATTCGATGGTATAATCTGATAAAGGTTACCAAAGACCAGTTTAAATGCCCAAACCAAATGCTTACCTCTATAAAAACGATATATTCGTTGGTCAAAAATTTATATAAACTACAATGAAATATACTGAGCCGAATAACGGACTCTTTACCATTATTCCTGAGCTATATCCTCCAGCATTTTTTTGACCTTTTCCGGCACATAATCCCTTTGTATGAATCCGACCAATATATAGGTAATGGTGGAGGAGATCACCGGTAATCCCACCTCCAATCCCAGGTTATTGAGTTCATAGTTTTTGGTAAAAACAAAAGCTGCCAGACCTACGATAATTGATCCTATTGCCGCTTTTGGACCACAGGACTTAAACCAGGGGATCAGCCCAAACAACATGGGAACCGCTATAGGTCCAACCAGGGCACCAAACCAGCTAATAATGAGCCCCAAGACCCCGCCAAACCGCTCAAACTGTAAAGCGATAATAATGGTGCCCAAAGTAAACAGAAAAGTAGTCACCCTTGCCATTACCAATGAGGTGTTTTTATCCCTGAATTTTTTGGACAAGGCTGGCAAAATATCTCTGGTAATAACAGCTGATATGGTATTGATATCAGATGAGGTCATGGACATGGTATTTGCAAATAAAGAGGCGATGACCAGACCAATTAAGCCAACCGGCAGCAATTCCATGGTAAGGATACCATAGGACTGCGTGGGATCCTCCATATTCGGAAGGATGATGGGAGCAGCCCACATGGGAAAGAATAAGATCAATGGCCAAACCAGATACAAGGCACCTGAAAGCCAAGCTGCTTTGGAAGCCTGTTGTTCTGATGGGGATGAAATATACCGGGTGGCAAGATTCCATTGTCCTCCATTATAAGAGAGGAAGTTAATAAATAAGAAAACCAGGGCAAAACCTACGGTATAAGGATCATTAAAGGCCTGGCTGTTACCTTCCGGCAATTGATCCCACATGGTAAATATGGCATCAAAGCCTCCCAATCTTTGCAGAACGACCACAAACATGACCATACCAGCTAAAATTTGCACGATAAATTGGGCCAAATCAGTGATGATAACCGCCCAAAGTCCTCCGAAAGTAATGTAAATCAGAGAAATCCCTCCCGAAATCCAAATACCCACAGAAAGAGAAACACCCGTAAACACATTGAGTAAAATGGCAATGGCCGCCCATTTAGCGCCAATATCGAACAATTTCAATGTCACACCACTCCAGGCCATCAATTGCTGGGTGGGAAGGTTGTACCGGGTAATCAGAAATTCCAGCGGGGACTGAATCCGAAACCTTTTTCTCAATCGTACCCAAAAAACAGGGAAAATTTTGGCACTCAGCATCACGGTAATTCCAATGGTCAATGCCCACCAAATGTAAACTGAAAAACCATGGGTGTAGGCCAGACCAGCATAAGCCACAAACACCGCTCCACTGTAACCGGATACATGATGGGAAATGCCCGAAAGCCACCAGGGCAGTTTCCCTCCTGCTACAAAGTAATCTTCCGCACTTTTATTCCTGAAATAAGACCAAACCCCAATCAATAACATCAAAATAAAAAACACCCCGATAACGATCAGGTCAATGGTATTCAGTTCCATACATGATAAATTAAATGATATAAAAAGGGCTAAACCTAAAGCGGTTTAGCCAATTTATTCTTAACTCAATAATTTAAACCTTAGGTTCCCAACCTTTTTCATAGTCCCTGCTCCAAAGTTTTTCCGCTTTGGAATCGGACTTGATATGTCCATTTTTAGGATCGATTTCCAAAGAACGTCCCATCCTTTGTGCGATGTTTCCCAATTGAAGCATCAGCGTACTTTTATGAGCCCCTACAATCTCAGACCGTACTTCTTTTCCATTTTGAATACCGTCAAAAAAATCACGGATATGCAAGACATCCAGGTTTTGAGCGGGATCTGTTCTGTTGGTCGGATCTATGTCCCCATCATTTTTAACTTCCTTAATCAGTTCATTTTTAAGGTTGAAAATTTTATAGGAATTTCCCCCCTCAATCAGCAAGCTACCATCTTCCCCATAAAATAAGGTCCCGACAGCCCCTCCTTCAATATGCAAACCGTTACAGCTTCTGCCTTCCCAGGTAATGACTGATTTATTGTCGAATTCGGCATTGATCACCTGTGTATCGGGTGTTTCCCAATCATCATCATACCTGTACCTTCCCCCCGAGGAATTTACCATCATGGGATAATCTACCTGAAGGCCCCAACGTGCCAAATCGACCATATGGGTACCATTGTTCAAGGCTTCTCCGGTTCCCCAATTCCAGAACCAATGCCAATTATAATGAACAATATTATCCCGGTAATCTTCTCTGGGTGCCGGTCCTTGCCAGAGTTCAAAGTCCAACCAATCTGGTACCGGAACTTTCTTTCCAATGCCTATTGGGCCCCTGTTACTAGCATACCAGGTTTTAGCCATGTAGGGTCTTCCGATGACCCCATTATGCACTTCTTTGATCCCTTCCATGACATTGGGCCATGATCTTCTTTGGTTACCTACCTGAATCACTTTATTGTATTTCTTCTGCGCTTGCATAAGCATTTCCCCTTCATTTGGGTTATGGCTGCATGGCTTCTCCAAGTACACATGTTTGCCTGCTTTAAGTGCCAAAATGGCTGCCGGGGCATGCCAATGATCCGGTGCAGTGACAATCAAGGCATCAACCTCCTTGTCTTCCAAGACTTTCCTTATGTCTTTTTCAATTTTTGGCTTCCTTCCCTGAATTTCATCGACAATGGCCACAAATTTTTCTGCAGCCCTGATATCCACATCACAACTATAGATCACTTCACAATTTTTTTGTCGGGCAAAGTTGGACCCCACTGCACGCCCCCTACTGACAACGCCCATGCTGGCCACATTGATCCTTTCGTTTGCTCCTAGTATCTTGCCATAGCTCTTAGAAGAAAAGCCAGGTAAAATACCCCCCATTGAGGCCAAAGTAGCACCTGCCACTGTTTTTTTTACAAAATTTCTTCTGGAATTTTCCATTATTATAATTTATTATGTGTTAAATTTTTATTTTAGATGCTTCTTTTTTTGCTTTGGCCAAAACTCCATCCAGGGAAACCGCTTTTCCATTTTGTTTTTTGCTTTCATCGGCCGCTTGCATAAAAGTAAACATTTCTATTGTTTCTTCCGGACTTACGGGTGCCTTACCGGAATCAAAGAAATTTACGATTTCAACCAGCAGTGGTCTATAACCTCCGTAGGGTCCAATATCGGAAATGCCATCCTCTCCAAAAGCGGTACCCCCATAGCCTCGTTTACCCGATCGTATGCCCCTAAAAGTCCCAATCCTATCTCCTTTCCAAGTCCCAACAACTACATCTGTTCCGGTTGTAAATGTTCTTGATACCGTTTCACAACCTGTTCCCATCACGGTATAAAGTATCTCCACACCATGAATGCCATACCAATATAAATCGGGGTGAGTGGCTTCCAAACTTGCCGGACTGTAGGTATCGGCACCTAAAACTTTCCCGATTTTTCCATTTCTTATGGCCATGCCATTCTCGATGTACCTTAACGAGCTGCTGGAAAATACCGGAACATTATATTTTTTGGAGGCATTAAAAATAGCCAGGGTATGGGCCAAAGAAGCTGCAATCGGTTTATCAATAAAAACCGGTTTACCAGCCTCAAAAACGGCCAATGCCTGCTCAAGATGCAAACGGCCATCATTGGTTTCCAGCAAAACATAATCTACATTTTCCAGCAATTCTTTAATCGAATCCGTGATCGAAACGCCATATTTTTTTATTTCTTCGATGTATCCGGGAATCCTTTTAGCAGAAGACTCAATATCCCTACTTCCATAAGGATAAGCTGCTGTCACCTTGAAACCGCCTAGATCAGAGGCGGCGTCTTCCGCATTGAAGGCTTTGGTAAATGCAACACTATGGGAAGTATCCAATCCAATAATCCCCACTCTTTTTTCATTTTTTTCCAAATTTATTGAAGGAAAAGCCATAGCATTAGGGGCTAATCCAAGTCCAAAACCAGCCAATGTGGCAGTCTTCATAAATTTTCTTCTGTTTTTTGTTAATTCCATAATTTAAAGGAAAAAGCAGCAATGTATATTTGACCGCATTAATAATTATTGAAATTTATTGCAATTAAAATTTTATGATTCAATTTACCAATATTTTAACAAATTGAAACATCAATATTACATGAAAATATTATTTTAAGGCTAGGTTAATACAACAAAATGAAAAAACCCCACGTTCAGTAAGGGTTAAACACCTTAAAATAAAAGGTTTAGGGGCGGGAAAAGAAAAGTTATATAAGAATCCGTATTTTCTGGAACTTAACATGAATGGAATTACCGTTTTTGGAGGGCCGTAATAGAAAAAGCCGGCAGATATTAGAATATGCCGGCGTTTTTTATTCAACTTAGATCCATAATTATTTCATCTTTTGATAAAATGAATTTTATATGGGATTATTTTTTGGGTGGTTTTGAAGGCCTCACCTCTATTTTACTGGGGAGGGTTCTCGGGTCAAGTTTAAACAGACTCACCACCATTTCCCCGATATCCTCAATCTGTATTTTCCACGCATCCTGATCACTTACCTGATGATCATTAAAACCCGTGGCAACAGATCCGGGCATAATGGTACTGACCCGGATACCTTCCTGCCTTAAGTCCAGCATAATGGCCTGAGAAAACCCGGTTAACCCGAATTTACTGGCATTATATGCTGATCCGCCGGCAAAAAAATTGGTGCCCGCCAAACTGGATATGGTTAAAAAGAAGCCATTGGTGCTTTTTAAGGCTTCCAACGAGGATTTAATGCCATAAAATACGCCGGTAAGGTTGGTATCAATCGTTTCATTCCACTGTTCCACCGTCAATTCCTGAATGGGTGCAAAATGCCCAACACCCGCATTGGCCACAAAAAAGTCCAACTTTCCCCATTTTTGCAACACTTCATATATGGCCTTTTTCTGATGATCGAAATCCCTGACATCTAATTCCAAGGGCAGGATTTCCCCTTTCGACTTTGGGTTTTTCCTGATTTTCTCAGCAGCCTCTTCTGCTTTTTTCAGCGTCCTACTGGTAATTGCCACATTGACACCTTCCGCTGACAATGCTTCCGCAATCCCAAAACCTATTCCTGTATTTCCGCCCGTAACTAGGGCGATTTTATTGACTATACTCATGTTATCCTATTTTTATTGTTTTCATTATAAACAAAAAAAGGGCCAATGATTCATTCATTGACCCTCTTTAATAACCACCAATTTTTTATTTGGTCTTTGCTTTCGCCTCGCTCAAAAGGTCTTTGCCCCTTGCTTTGGTTTCTTCGGCTACGCTGACAATGTTTTTATTCATTTTGTCCATCTTTTCATTCATACCTTTCAGAAAACCGTTCAATTGCCCGTTTACTTCGTTAAAATAATCTTCACCTTTCTTGGATAATTTTTTCCTGGTGTCCTTACCTTTTTCTGGCGCAATTAAAAGTCCAATCTGAACTCCTACTGCTACTCCTGCCAATGCACTAATAATTATTTTAGCTGAACTCATAATATCGATATTATTGGTTTTAAAATATAAAAACTTGTTGCCCAATTAGGCAAATCAATGATTATAGAACATCAACTTTTATACCAAAATTCAATTTTTTTTAAAAAATTGAGCAAAATTGAGCATTTAGTCCTCTCAAATTTTGGTGAAATGGATTTTCTACTCCAATAAGGGATGAATTTACTGCCCTATTTTTAATTAAAGTGGACGATCCCGTAAAAACACCAGCCTCTCCCAATAAAAATATAGGTTTTGTTTCAATAAAATTCAGCTATTAAACATTACTTTTGAAAATGAATCAAAATGGGGGGTTCGATTTCCAATTGTAAATCATTCATCATTGATTGATTCTAATACCTAAAATCCGCAAACCTTTCAGGTTTTGTTGATTTTCAGCTAGTTGTTAAAATCAAACGTGTGAAACCTGGGAGGTTTTCCTCCATAAGAATCAACTGATTACAGCAATGCACTGCGGATTATAGGTACAATTTAAATTTTATCCCATCAATAAAATCATTTTAATGTCATGAACCGATTTCCTCGTAATAAGTCATTTGTATGCGTATTTATCTTCCTTTATTGCTTCTTACTTCTACAAGTAGCATCAGGTCAGGAAATCCTTATCCATAGTCACAACGATTACCTGCGTAATGTACCATTTTGGGAGGCCTATGCCAATGAAGCCGCCTCCATTGAGGCAGATGTAATCCTTAAAAACGGCATACTATATGTGGCCCATGAGGAAGAATCCATCATCCCGGAACATACATTCACTTCGCTTTACCTTCAACCCATTCTGAAAGCCAGGAAATTAAAAATCGGCCATTTAAAACCATTTATTCTCCTGGTGGATTTTAAAACCGAAGCCTACACTACCATAGATCAATTGGTAAAAGATCTAGAACCATTTGCTGAACTTTGGCAAGATCCGGAAAACCCATTTGTTAAAATAGTCATTTCCGGTAACCGTCCTGACAAAGATGACTACCACCAATATCCTTTCCCCCTATTTTTTGATTATCAAAGTGTAGAGGACACCGCTAACCTTCCGCTGGAGAAGATTGCCATGATCAGTTTGAATTTCAGACAATTTTCTCAATGGAACGGTAAAGGCCGAATGGTTGACGGGGACATTGAAAAAATATCCAATATCATTGATAAGGCCCATCAATTGGACAAGCCTATTCGCTTTTGGGCAACGCCGGATAGTGAAACGGCCTGGAAAACCTTAATGGAGTTGGGTGTGGATTTTATCAATACTGACCAACCTTATGAAGCCTACAAATACCTGAGCAATTTACAGGAAAGACCAGGTTGAAATTGAATTTACCAAGGAAGACCATAATGTTATAATGGTGCCTGTTTTGGCCTTCGCCCCCCATTCCGACGAATTCAAGGGGATTTATGAAAACACGGCTTTATTCGATAAAACCACCTCTATTGCCAAAAAATAAGAGGAATAAAACTTAAATTATTGTTAAATCGGATGAATTAAAAACCACATTTGTATACTCCGGCCCCTTTCACTTTCATTTTGGCGATAAATACCGATCCGCTTTCAGGGTATCGTTCGAGCTGTTCCTTGCCAAGATTTTCCTTTGCCGTAGTGATCAATAGCTGATTCCCATTTTGCCCTCCAAAAGCACATGAGGTTACATTCGGTGCAGGAACATCAATTTTATCCAGGAGCAACCCGGTTTCAGGGTGCCATTGGTGGACACCAAAACCACCATAATGAGCGACCCATAGCATACCGTTTTCATCCGTGCACATACCGTCTGGCACACCCATTTCTTTTGGAATATTAACCACATTCCTTTTGTATTCAATATTCCCTGTTGATAAATCAAACCTGAAAGCCTGGATTTTCCCAGTAGGGCTGTCAATATAGAACATGGTTTTATGATCCAAAGACCAGGAAATGCCGTTGGATATGCTTACCGGATAAAGTTTTTGTTGTAAGGAAAGGTCATTGTCCACCATATAAAGGGCCCCAGCATTATCCGTGAATTGGGTACACATCGTCCCTACCCATAGCCTTCCTTTTGCATCACAAGCTCCATCATTACAACGATTGTCCGGAAGGCCTTTTTCAATATCAATTAACCATTCCAAATTTTCAGTTTGCAGATCGAATCTGGCTAATTTTGCATCCAATGCCAAAATTAATTGATCATTGGCACCTTCCATCACCATAGTAAGCCGATGGGGAAAAGTCCAGGTCCTGACCTTCTCCTCCCTGGTGCAAAATTGATAGAGGGTACCCTTTTCAATATCCACCCACAAAAAACTTCGCAACTTTTCATGCCATTGTGGACTTTCCGCAAGGGTACATTTGGAATCATACAATAGGTCAGCTTCCATTTTTATATTATTTTTTTAGAAGTTCCTGAAAACCCGAAAACTTTCCAGGTTTTTTGCTAGTCAAGTCTTTATTAAAATCCAGGGGTCTAACCTGGAAGGTTTAATGGCTTTAAATCCAGGTAGTTATTTGAACATACTGCGGAATATAAGAAATTTGTAAAAAAGCCAAAACCATATACCATTCCATTTTACTTGCCGTTTTAATGCGTAGATGGCCAATATTGGTGAATTTTTTTAAGGAGAAAAGCAACGCTTCTTTCCAGTTGATCGAAACCGTCTACTCCATCCTCTATACTGATCCATCCATCAAAGCCTGCCTTTTTTAACTCTTTAAAAATGGCATCATAATCATTCATTCCTTTCCCTATTTCACCATGGCTCAATCTTTTGGCATAACCGACAGCACCGCCTTCCTCCTTCCTCAGGTCCTCAATGGTACCATATTTAAGGAAACGGTCACTTGCATGCATGGTTACCACCCTGTTGGAAACTCTTTTAAGTAAATCCAAAGGGTCTTCCCCGGCCAGGAAGGTGTTGCTGGGATCATAATTGACACCAAAATTTGGATGGTCAATATTATCTACCAATTTACAAAAAACATCCATCTTTTGGGCAAATTCAGGATATTCCCAAAAATCATCTTTATAATGGTTTTCGATGATCAGGGTAATGTCTCTTTCCCGGGCATATGGCAGACATTGTTGGATGGAATCTGAAGCAAATTTTATACCTTCATCAATGCTCAGTGAAGGACGTTTCTGACCGGACAGCACCCTGCAATGAGTTCCGCCCAAGGCATGGGTCATGTCAATCCAATGCTTTTGCTTTGTAATTTCATTGTCCCGAAATTCCTTTTCCGGATGGGTAAAATCAGGTGAACAACACATCATGGGAATCACCTTTCCAGTATCTTCCACCATATTCCTGAAAGTACCCCAGTCGTTTTTATTTTCCATTTCCAGAAACCCTGCATACCATTCCAAACCTTCAATTTCCAATTTGCTGGCCAGATGAATCCATTCTTTCAATTTCATAGACCCATCTTTGCATAGTGCCTGCATGTAGGCTTTGGGAAAGGCGGCTAATCTTGGCATAATTTCTTTAGTGAGTTTTAGGTTAATGAATTTATTTAATAGTACTACTGTCTTTGGGAGCATTTCTTCCGATAAGCGGATATTGCTCCAATTCCATTACCTGACCGCTTACGGGACCAGATTCATCAGAAAGCCAAAATATGGCCGCTGCAGCGATTTCTTCCGGCCAAAGAATCCTACCGGCAGGAGCGTACATGGCAGGTAGGTCCTCAAACCAATTTTCGGATAATCCATGTTCCTGCTTCCTTTTCTTTTCTGTTTCCGTAAGCACCCAACCAGGGTTGATTTGATTGATCCTTACCCCGTGGTCTCTAAAAAGACTGTCTCCCAGGTTTCTGGTCATGGTCATTAGGCCGCCTTTGGAAATACTATAGGCCAACAAGTTGGGTTCGCCACTCCAGGCATTGACTGAACCGATATTCAATACATTCCCTTTATTTTCTTGGAGTTGTGGTAAGGCTGCCTGAATCAACATTAAAGGTGCTATGGTATTGATGGCGATCACCTTTTGAAGAAAAGAGGGAGTCACTTCATTAAAATCGGAGGCAATTACCCAGGCTGCATTGTTGACTACCGCGTCCAATCTACCAAATTTTCCGATGGCAAGACGGACCAATTGCTGGCTGCTGTCTTCCTCTTCAAGATCTTGAATATGGAGGACAGCCCTATCTTCCCCAATTTCCCTGACCACTTCAATACCCCAATCCTTTTCCAATCCATGAATGACCACTTTGGCCCCCTCCTGCGCACATCTGAGGGCTATGGCTTTTCCTATACCGGTGGTACTGCCGGTTACGATGATGACTTTACCATTTAGCCGCATCATTATACGGGTTTTAATACACTCTTGACCACTTCCCCATGATGCATTTTCTCGAAAGCTTCCAGCCAGGATGTCACCGGCCAAATACCACCAATGATTGGTTTTACATCCAAAAGTCCGGATCCCATCATGCCTATTACCTTTTCCCAAATTGGCCAATTGTGACTGAAACTTCCCTGCAATCTTACATTTTTTTGTACGATAGGGTCGATGGAGAAATTACAAGGCTTTGGACCCCACCCAACTTTGGTAATCTGCCCATTCGGCCTGACCATTTGCATGGCAATTTGAAGTGTGGCACTAACCCCGGCTGCATCAACCACCAGATCCACTCCTAGACCATCTCTATTTTTCGCCCATTCAGAAGCATCTCCTATGATTCCTTCACAGCCATACTGCTTGGCTATTTCCAATCTCCCTTTATCTGATTCCAATCCCAATACCGCTACTTCCGCACCATTTAACTTAGCCATAACGGCACATAAAATACCAATCGTACCAGGACCGATGACCAGCACCCGGTCACCAGGCCGAATATTTGAATTCACAACAACGGAATTGTAGGCCACACAACAAGGCTCCGTCAAGCAGGCTTCTTCAAAGGGAACCTGCTCCGGAACATGGTGAAGACAACGGGCGGGAACCTTGACATATCTGGTCATCGCACCATTGACACCATAACCGAAACCTTTTCTGGTAGGATCAAGGTTGTATAGTCCAACTCTACTCATGGGATTTAAGGGGTCTATGATGGCTGCTGTTTCGCTCACCACCCGGTCACCGGTATTCCAACCCGATACCCTGGGTCCGAGGTCAACGATATTTCCCCCAAATTCATGGCCCAGTACGACCGGGTAATTGACCGGCCAACTGTGATCTGAAGTCCACTGGTGCAGGTCACTTCCGCAAACCCCTACATTGGCCACTTCTAATAAAACTTCTCCTTCCCCTATCTCCGGCTGATCGATTTCTCTTATTTCCACGGAACCCTTTGCCTCCGCAAAATTTACAACTGCTGCTGATTTTGTCATTGGTTTTATTTTTTAATTCCTCTTTATTTGACGGTCACATCCCCATGGGCATGCACTGCCTCACAAATTTTCTTAAGTGAGGCCTCTAAATCTCCATCTGCCGTTTTAAAGGCATCGGCATCAATCGTCAAAGGAGCCCCCAAGACTACCAAAGGTGCCCCGTAGGTTGGTGTGGAAATGGCCTGTTCCAAACTAAGGCCGCCTACCGCCTGAACTGGAATACTTACGGCGTCAACAACTTCCCTTAATTGGTCCAATGGGCTGGGCATTCTTTTTCCCTGAGCCGCTATTCCCCTTCTTTCATCATATCCGATGTGATGCACAATAAAATCGCATCCCAATTTTTCCAGCCACCTGGCTCCTTCCACCATATCAGGACAGCCCAAGTTATCCCCCATCACCTTTACCCCGTGATCCTTTCCGGCTTGCACTACACATTTGATGGTTTCTTCATGGGCTCTGGCCATGACCACTACATGGGTAGCACCTGCTTTGGCCATCATTTCGGCTTCCAGGTAGCCGCCATCCATGGTTTTTAGATCGGCCACAATTGGCGTATCTGGAAATGCCTCCCTGAGTTTCCTAACACCATGAAGGCCTTCTGCCAAAATGAGCGGTGTACCGGCTTCCAGCCAATCCACCCCAGCCCTCATGGCCAAAGCCGCCGTTTCCAAGGCTTCATCAATATTGGTTAAATCTAAACTTATCTGAACAATGGGTTTCATAAAATAAGGGTTTATTATTTGTAAATTATAAAATGATAAAATGTGAAATCGAAATAAATGAAAGTCCTAATCTTCCATTTCAAAGGCGTACAAAGTTGAAAAAAAGAGACTTTTAATTAAAAAAACCATGCTGCAATTATTAATGTACATTTTGGGTAGAGATTAAATGTTTTTAAGGATTTGAGGAAAGAATTTAAATATAGGCAAAAATTTATTTTTCACCAACCCAGGCTCACTAAGAAATACTCTGTACCTCATAAATGGACCATTCAAGACTTGGATTTTTTCCTATTATTTAAGTGGTTCTTATTATATTTGAGCCATGCAACACCAATGGGAATTTAATTTCGAGACCAGTGATTTAAATGACTCCACTCAAGACCATTTGCAAAAAAAAATCATTGCTTTGCTTAAAAATGAAAAGCAGGAGCTGGGAATTTTTTTGAGTTATTATTTCCGTCCGGATGGTGCTATAGCTGAAAATGTGGAAATACCTGAAACGGTCTCCTTCCGGGGAGAATGGAACGGTTCAATCCTTTTTAGTTTTGATAAAGTTCATTTTAACGCCTGTCTTAATATCCATGAAGAGGAAAAGGAAAAAATGGAAATAAATTTTAACATTCAATCCGAAAAACAAAAACTGGTTTTAACAGGACCAAATTGGCCAGAAAGAGTTCCGGATGATATTTAAAACAACAAGGCGGGTTGGATTTTTTATAGCCAACCCAAATTACGGAATTTGTTGATCCAAAAATTTGGTCAAAAGGGTTGTGAAATGTTTACTGATATATTTATGGGGGAAAAACCTTTCCCAAAAAACATCAAAAAAAAATTGATTCAAACCCTGCCTTTGCTTCGAATGTCTTAATGGTTTTTATTGGAGTTCAATTTTTACCACATAGCTATCTGCGGTTACAAATAAGGTGGTTTCTTTGTCATTTAAGGCCACATTGGAAGTCAATTGATTTAATTTTAACCTTCCCAGGGGAATCCCCTGAGGATCAAACACCCAAATACCTCCGGGGCCAGTAGCAAAGACAATACCTTTGGAATTGATTTTAAGCCCATCTGGCAGACCTTTATCCGTTTTCAATTCTTCACTTGCATCGTAAAAAACCCTTCCATTTTCAAGCAATCCGGTTGAACTTACCTCATAAAGGTACCAAACTGGCTTTTCAGGATCAGAATTGGCAAGGATAATTTGTTCTCCCCCAGGTGCAAAGGCCAAACCATTTGGGCGGCTGATGGAATCCAGCAACAATTCCAAATTCCCCTCTTCTGTGAAAAGGTAAACTCCTTGAAACGGAAGTTCTTTTTTTGGATCATCCATGTTATATTCTAATCCATAAGGGGGGTCCGTAAAATAAAGATTTCCCTGTGCGTCGTAAACCGCATCATTGGGACTGTTAAATGGCATATCCATGTATTTTCCAATGATGGTTTCATATCTGGCTTCAGGAGTTTCCAGGTTGGCCATCATTCTGGCTATCCTCCTGTCCCCATGTTGGCAAATCACCAGATTACCTTCAGAATCCAGGATCAAACCATTGGAGCCCAATTCCCCTCCTCTACTGCCCGTACCGGTAAAACCAGCAGGATCAAGGTAGACATCAGGCGAATTTGCCCCCTCTTTCCAGGCATGGATTTTATTTGCAGGAATTTCGGAAAACAACAGCATTTGTTTCGATTCCAACCAAAGTGGGCCTTCGGTCCATTCATATCCACTTCCTATTACCTGAGCCTTGGCATTTTTTCCAATGATCTTATCCAGGGAAGGGTGAAATTTTTCAATTTCCAATGGAATGGTTTTAGCAAGCTCCTCCTTTTCACTTTTTGATGCACAAGCCAAAAATCCAAATAAAAGAGCGATGGTAATGAGCAGGTGATAAATGCTATTCATCGAATCATTTTTCTACAGAGAACTTATAAATACAAACATGCTCATATTTTTCACCTGGCCGAAGGGTGACCGATGGGAACTGGGATTGATTGGGGGAATCCGGAAAATGCTGGGTCTCAAGGCAGATCGCTCCCCGTTTCTCATAGGTTTTTCCATCCTTCGAAGGTGAAGTTCCATCCATAAAATTACCGGTATACACCTGTACTCCTGGCTGATCGGTAAATACTTCCATTTTCCTTCCGTTTTCCGGAACCCAAACTGTTGCTGCCAGGATGGTGGCTGTGCTTTCATTTTCCCTGTTGATCACCCAATTGTGGTCATAGCCCCCTCCTATTTGCAACTGTTCGTAATCATTGTCGATCCGCTCTCCGATTAAATGGGGTTCTCTGAAATCCATGGGTGTCCCTTTTACCGGTGCGATTTCTCCCAGAGGAATTAAAACCTCATTTACAGGGGTAAAATGATCGGCATTGAGTTCCAGCATGTGATTGAGGACATCCCCCTCCCCGTGACCATTCAAGTTAAAAAAGGAATGATGGGTTAAATTGACGATGGTGGGCTGGTCTGTCTCGGCCTCATAAGTAATTTTAAATTCGTTGTCATCGGTAAGGAAATAGTTCATGTAAACCGTCAAATTCCCAGGGAACCCACCATGCCCATCTTCCGACACATATTTCATGGCCAGTTTTTGGTCTGTGGCCTCCAGCACATCCCAAACCACGATATGATAACCACCGGGCCATCCATGGAGATTATTGGGACCGTTGTTGGCTTCCAATTCATATTCCTGACCATCGAGTGGGAAATTTGCCCCAGCTATCCTGTTTCCATATCGGCCAATGGGAGCACCGTAATAAGAACCGGGATGGTTGATATAGTCGTCCAGATTATCATAGCCCAGAACAACATCTTCAAAATTTCCTTCCTTATCCGGCGCAAATAATTCCACTACCCTGGCACCATAATTGGTAACCGTCATTTCCATTCCATTTTCATTATGAAGATGATAGAGTTTAACCTCTCCTCCTTCGAGGGATTTTTCAAATTTTGTCGGGTCCATTTTCGTGAGATTTGAAGGTTCTTGGGTTGACGTTTCCTGATTTCTTTCCTGGGTGCCACACGACAAAAATATACTGCTTGTCAATAGTGTGATTAAAATAGTTTTTTTCATTTTCGAAGGTCTTTTTGATGATCCATTCCAAAAACAATCCCTTTTCTATAAACTATTTCGGATTGATGGAAAGCGAAAATATCAAAAATAATGGATAATGACAGCCAAGGACAGGTATTATTACTTAATTAATCATAAAACCCAGGCCACTATCCAAAATTGATTGTCCGATATAATGGAAAGAAAAAAACTGATTATACAGATTATACTATTTTTTATGTTTTTTAAATATATTTTTTTGTATTTCAATATATTTTCATTTACTTCGTTCAACGAATTTTCATCCTGGATTTTAAAATGGATTATAGATTTAAAAAAAACAGCTAAAAAAGCCTTTCACCATCAGTAAAATGCTGATTGTATTGCTTACTTTTCGAAATGAAATTTATTGAATGCATGATTTGAAGTATTTACCTTAATCTTTCCAATTACCATTGTGAGATTTTTTATCCAAAATAACAAATTCGTATTAGCAGCTACAATCTATTCCATAATATTTTGCGGGTTAATGTTAATCCATACGGCATCACTAAAAGGAATAGACGGATTTTCTTTTGAACCAGTTACCATTACCGGTCAGAAAGACGTCACCGTTTTTTACCAAGGGGATGTGGAAATAATATTGGATTTTCTCGAATTCGATTATGATGGAAATATAAATGATCTAATCTTAACCGTGATAGAAGGTGATGGCTATACCTTTGATGGGAATACGGTTACCGCTACCATTGATTACCAAAACACTTGGCCGGCAAGTGGACAGGAAATTACTGTCAACGTCCAACTCAGTGATGGGGTGGATCAGAGCGAGGTTTTTGAAATGAAAATTTTGGTCATCCCCCCTATTCTTGCCCTTTCTTACAACGAAAACAGTTGTCAAGGTACAATAAGTCTAACAGCCAGTGCCTATAAACCCTTTCAACAATATGAAGGATCTTTTCCATTTACATTTAGATTATTCGATTCCGAAGAAAATTTATTAGAAGAAGTAGAAGTGACCAACGCTACGGCTGGACAAAGTTCTGCCCTGGCCACCTTCGGCAGTGAAAACGGTTTAATATTAGACCGCCAGGAAGCTTATAGCATTGTAGTAGAAGATGCACTCGGTAGAACTTACAGTAGAAATGCAGGTCCTTTAGGGGAAGCTTATTCTCTGGATTTTGAATTGAATTTTTCCGGATTCGTGTGTGCCAATGATCCCACAGGTTTGATTGAATTTATCGTGTATAACGCGGCCTTACCCTTGCAGGAATATAAAATCATTAACGAAAATGGAGATGAGGTATCAACCAGGCTTGACATCGTGGGTGAAATAGGAGGAGGTATAGTGGTTCAGGCTGGTAGATTAGGTGCCGGAAAATATATACTGGAACTTTCAGACCAATTTGACTGCAATGGGTCAAAAGAATTTGAAATCAACATTCCTGGACCCTTACTGGCTGAGCCGGCCATACAGGAGATTTCTTGTCCCAATGCCAATGACGGTTCTATTAGTCTTTTTATTGAAGGGGGCTGGTCACAGCCATTTGACGGTAATCCAAAATCAGAATGGTCATCCTACAGCATTGAATGGTTTGATGAAAATGGAGAATCTTTGGGTTCAGGTGACCTTAGTTTTGTGGAAGAAAATGGAGAAACTGTTGGAATGGAAACCATGCTGAATGGGTTAGGTCCTGGCGATTATTACGCTGATATTAGGGATAGAGGTAGGCTTACAGCAATTCCGGATGAGGATCCCATCCAATGCATTCTCACCTCACCTATTTTTACCATAGAAGGCCCGGAACCCATTACCCTCAATTCTCAATTTGAACCTATCGCATGCTTTGGAGAAAGTAATGGTCAAATCACCATTGACCCCACCGGAGGCACCCCCGGCTTGACCATTTCCTGGTACCGTGGTAATTTTGCCGATGAAGCTGCACCTGATGATAATGAGTTGGTAACCCTGCCCCCCGGAACCGAAGATACAGATTTCCAAAGGCTCAACCTGGGAGCAGGGGAATATGCCGTATTGGTGGAAGATGCCAATGGTTGCTTTTTGGCCGAAAATTTTGACATCCGTGAACCTGAACCATTTTCAATCAGTGAAATTTCCGAGGACCGTGTGAATGTCGGATGCTATGGTGAAACAACCGGTGAAATCAAGGTACAAATAGACCAAATTACTTCAGCCCCTTACCTCTACCAAATCCATCCTGTTGGAGAAAACCCTGGAAGTACTCAGGAAATCTCCAATGATGGCCAAAACCCTTATACTTTTCAAAACCTTCCTGCAGGTAATTATGAAATCATTGTTACCGATGCGAATGGTTGTCAGGAAACCCTGAATGATATCTTATTAACCCAACCGGAGGATGGTCTGGAAATAGGCAATATCGAACTTTCAAATTATAATGACTTTCAAAACTCCTGTTTTGGGGCTTTGGATGGTTTTATTGAATATGAGGTTAGCGGTGGTCAGGGGGATTTAAGTTTCTCCTGGCAAGGCCCAGGCGGATTTACTGCTGAAAGTCAAAATTTGGAGGGGATTGGAGCTGGCGTCTATCAATTGACCATCACGGAAGCATCCGGATGCACCCTAAACAGAGAATTTGAGCTTCTACAACCTGAACCATTGTCCATCGGAGAAGAAATATCCGATTTTAGTGGTTTTCAAATTCAGTGTAACGGGGGGAATGAGGGCTACATTCATTTAAATATCACCGGAGGAAGTGGAAGCTATGCCATCAACTGGACCGGTCCCGACGGATTTCTATCCACTGAACCCGAATTGAACAACTTATTGGCAGGAAGCTATGAAGTAACCATTCAGGATGAAAATGGCTGTGAGATCAATCAGACTATTGAAATGAATGAACCTCCTGCCCTGGAAATCATTGAAATTCCTGATGAAAAGCTGGATGTCGAATGTTTTGGTCAGGAAACAGGAAGGCTTGGCGTGGCCATTCGTCAAACTTCAAACGGTCCATACACTTACTTTTTACAGCGGGAAGGTGATGCCTTGGGGAGCATGGCGCAATCCCCAAGCACCATGGATACCGTCTGGGTTTTTGAAAACCTTCCTGCGGGAACTTTTGATTTGACGGTGGTGGATGTCAATAATTGTGTTCAGGATTTGCAAAACTTAATCATTGATCAACCTGAAACAGGTATTCAAATTGATGATGTTCAAATTTCAACCTATAATGATTTTAACATTTCCTGCTTTGGCGTTAATGATGGTTGGATCGATGTGGAAATTTCCGGCGGTTCGGGAAATTTCTTGTATGAATGGACCGGACCTAATGGTTTTACCGAAAATCAACCCTCCATTTCCTCACTAGAACCAGGGATTTACCGTCTTACCATTACCGATGAAAATGGGTGTACCTTGGAAACAGACCCCCTGGAGATCAATGAGCCGGAACCCCTTGTTTTGGATGCAGCACCCACCGATTTTAATGGCTATGGCATCAGTTGCTTTGGGGCAAACGATGGTAGGATTTCTTTATCCCCTCAAGGTGGATCAGGTACCTATTCTATTAGTTGGACAGGTCCGAATGAGTTTTCTTCAACATCGGAAACCATTGAAAACCTTGCTCCCGGCCAATATGAAGTA
>JBBDSB010000380.1:0-1647 GCA_040905205.1 Cyclobacteriaceae bacterium | reverse complement strand
TCACAGAACCAGCAGCACCCCTGGAAATAAATTTTAACCAAACAGAAATTTCCTGCTACAATGCCAACGATGCCAACCTATCCATAGAAACAACTGGAGGGGTGGAACCCTATCAAATCAGTTGGAACATTGGTTCCACACAAACTTCTTTTATAGGAATTGGACCGGGTTATTATGAAGTGACCGTAATCGATGCCAATGGATGTCAGCTGGTTCAAGGCACCACCATTGAAGATGTGCCGAAATTTGAGGTTACACCGGAAATCCAACAAATCAGTTGCCATGGCGCCAATGATGGCGTCATCCAATTGAACCTTGTTGGCGGTGAAGCCCCCGTTCAGGCCCAATGGGATCATGGACCGGAACAATCCGCATTATACAATTTAGGGCCTGGTGAATACCGGGTCACGATTACCGAATCCAGGGGCTGCTCCATTACCAGAACCTTTAATCTTTCAGAACCTGAGCAATTGGTGGTGGCATCTCAGGTTCAGGATGCCCTTGCCTGTGAAGATGGGCAAAGCGGGTCCATTAACCTCTCAGTTTCAGGAGGTGTTCCCCCCTATTCATATACCTGGAGCAATGGGGAAACCACCCCCAATCTCTCCAACTTGACCAACGGTACTTATTCGGTAGACATTATGGATCAATCCGGGTGCTTAGTGAATCAGACTTATAGGATAAACCGGCCTGCACCTATCCAGGTGGACATGGTACCCAGCCGGAAAATTCAATGTGAACCAAGGACCATAACAGATATTTTTGACATTAACATCAGTGGTGGTGTTGCCCCTTATGACATTTCCTGGAGCAGCGGAGAAGTATCTGAAAACGGCTACCGGATGACTACTTCTTCCCCTGGAACCTATGTCTTAATGGTGACAGATGGATATGGGTGCACCTATTCCGCCTCCTACAAAGCGGATTCCCACCAGGTGCTTTTAGATCCGAATTTTGAGTCATCTTCCCAAGCGGAATTTCGGGCAAATCTTGTAAATTTTGATGTGCAATTCACCAACAACAGCAGCGGCAATATAGAGGAATACCATTGGGACTTTGGTGATGGAAATCAGAGTAATTTAAAAGAACCCATACATCGATATATGGAAGAGGGTAATTATGAGATCCACTTGTTGGCCATAGATGCCTATGGATGCCAAACAGAAACCACATTAGAAATAGAAATATGGGATTATTTCCTGGAAATACCCAATGTGTTTAGTCCCAACGGAGATGGCCTCAACGATCATTTTATGCCAAAATTCATTCAATTGGCCAGCATTGATTTTACGATCATGAATAAATGGGGTGAAATAGTTTTTCACACTGATGATATAGACTCCAAGGGTTGGGATGGCTATTACCTAGGGGTAGAGGCCGTGCCGGGTAACTATGTTTACCAGCTTAAATTTATTACGAATGATGGAAGAAACGGCTCCGAAAATGGGGCATTGATGTTATTGAGATGAAAAATACATTAAGACCAATCTTTATATTATTATTTTGCTTTTTTCTTGGTTCCTCTGTTTTTGGTCAGGATTTTCATTATACCCAATTTTATGCTGCTCCATTAAACCTAAATCCGGCATTTACCGGTGCCATGGAAACCATGCGGATTGGCGCAAATTATAGGAAACAGTGGCCAGG
>JBBDSB010000379.1:0-1061 GCA_040905205.1 Cyclobacteriaceae bacterium | reverse complement strand
GTATATTGATTTAATTTTTGTATAAGGTAGTACTGCCTGGGGTGCCTGAGCCTGGCAAAGGCAAGGTGATGATTGATGAGGGGTCAGGGAAAAAAGTACTTGGCTGATATTTTAGGGGACATCGAACTGATTGTGTACTTTGTTTCGCCGATTTCCGAATATGACACGTACATTGCAGACTTAAAAACACAAAGTGCTGTGGAGAGGCAATTAGCGATTATTAGAAAAATCGTTAATAAATTTGATAAATTATTCCCGGATTGAACCCTTTTTCCCTGCCCCATCGGGGTGAAATTTCGGTAGCCAGGGGCACAGCCCCTGGATAAAAAAAGGTAATTTTACGTGAATTCGGGGTAAGAACGTCTCGATAAACCGACTATTTCGTCACTGCGAACCCTTTTTGGTGGGTTGCTGGGTAGGAAAGGGTGTGGCAGTCCCATTTTATCAGAGATTCCCACGGCTTTCTCCGCACAATCCCCCTCTAAGCCTACCGATGATGTGTTTGTTAAATAATTGGAATTCAATGAATTGAAAAAACTCATCGTCTTCCCGATTTCTGCGTTTTAAAAAAAAAATAATTCTAGGAATGACGGTTTTATTCTGAATTTAGGTCGAACTCGTTATTAAAAAAATTTTTGGCCTTACGCATTCGAAAGGGACAAAACCCGCAAGCCAAATCCCCTTTCGCAATTGCCTTGACTTGCCAAAACAATCTGAGCGCAATGGAATATTTAGCCCTAATATCTAATCCTTTAACTTATGAAAAGGCACCACAAAAATTTTACTGTTCCCCTGATGAAATTCATCTTCCTGGGATAAGGTCACCATCAGGGCCTCTTTTTTATCAAAAAACTTCATGGCCTCCCAAAGGCCATTCAACTCCCTACTCAGATTGTCGGCATTCAATCTCACACAAACCTGAACCAATGATACCGGACCATTACGATCGCATAAAACAAAGTCACATTCCTGCTTATCCGAGAAATAATACATCTCCTGGTATTTTCTCCTGAAGTGGAGAAATACCATGTTCTCAAATTTTCTCCCCTGATCTTCAGAAA
>JBBDSB010000378.1:0-35067 GCA_040905205.1 Cyclobacteriaceae bacterium | reverse complement strand
ATGGACCAGGCCAATATGAGGTTGGGTTTGGATTATTCAGTGGAGGATTGGCTTACCCTGGGGATAGGGAGAAATTCATTCAATAAAATGTATGATGGATTTGTCAAAATCAGCATTTATCGCCAGGGAAAACGTAAAAACAGCCTCCCTATATCTCTAGTATGGCTTTCAAATACAGCCATCAATACCATCCGGCGGCCTGAATTACCCATGAACCTGCAAAGAAGATTAAATTATTCCCATCAAATCTTAATCGCCAGCAAGTTAAATCCTATGGCATCCTTACAGCTGATGCCTACATACATCCACAGAAACCTGGTCAGGGAAAGAGAAGAAAAGAATGGTCTATTTGCTTTAGGAGCAGGATTCAGTCATAAAATCACACGAAGCGTTCACATTAATGTGGAATATTATCACCGGTTTTCCCAACCCAATAATGAAAATAAAAATTCCCTTTCCTTTGGAGTGGACATTGAGACCGGCGGTCATGTGTTTCAGCTTCATCTAACCAATGCACACCAAATGACAGAAACCGGTTTCATCCCTTCCACGACCGGGGATTTTTTTAGTGGGGATATCCATTTTGGTTTCAACATCACCCGAAATTTCCAATTAATGAAAACCAAATAAATCTACCATGTAAGTTATTTGAGCATGGGACTTGCCCTTTTGCAAAATTGGATGGCCAGCCCCCAGGGATCTCTCATCATGATCAATCGTGTACCATCCTCCAAGGTATCATCACTGATCAGTTTTGCCCCAGCCTCAAGCAACCTTGACTGGTCGGCACCGGGATCTTCCGTTACAAAGGCAAGATGAAGCACTAAAGGATTCAGATTTGAAAAGTCCAGCACCGTAGATTTTGGATTGTTATACAGTTCAACCATTATTTTGCCACTGTCGTCAGCCAAAAATGTCATAAATGGAGATGCTTTCATTTTTTTTATCACCCTCAGTCCAAGGTGTTTTTCATACCAAGTGGATATACTTAATGGATCATTAACATTCAAGGCGATGTGTTCAATTTTCATATCAATTATGGATTATTTGAAATTTCGTGTTATTAGGATGGGTTAACAAAATCAGCGCACAAAAAACCCCTCCATCAAGGTAATCTTTGATGGGAGGGGAAATATAATTTCTTAAGCCCTGTTTGGATTTGGTTTAATATCGGTAAGGTCTTCTATTCGTACAGGTTGATTGGAATGGATGCTATTCCTGGCTGCTACCCCTATCAATACCGACATGATGCCATCCCTTATGCCTGCTGAATGCTTGTATGGATCTGCGGCATCAGGATTTTTAAAGATTTTATCGTGCAGTCTTTTATCACCACCTCCATGGCCACCTCTTTCACTGACCACTTGGATCATTTGGGATTCCTCCCAGTTTTTATGCAATACCAAAGGTTCCCGGTTCATGTCTTCACCAAGATTCTGGTCCATTTCAGCAGCATGTAACGCTTCCTGATCCATAGTTTCATTACTCAGAAATGGAATGTCCAACCAGGCATCAATTCTTCCCTTCTGACCATTGAAAGCAATTTTCCATCCTTCGAAAGGACTATAGGTGGTTAGAGAATAATTGACTACTGCTTTATTGGCATATTTTATATTGGCCGACATTTTATCGTAAATATCAATTTCATTTCTGTAAACACAACCATCCCGCATATAGCCGTCATATTCTTCATTCTCAACGTACAAATCCATATCTCTTTTACTCATTTCATCAAAATCGACAAAGATAGGGCAGTTCACATTCATGTATTCCTTACCATAGGCCAAACGGCCAGGATTGATGTCGCTTAAGCCTACAAATTCCAATATATCTGAATATTCATCAACCAGCCTTTTCCCCCAAAAAGAAGTCCCCCGCACACCTGTTCCTACCAATACAACTTTAAGCTTACGTTTCATCCCGAATCCTGTCAAAGGGGCGGCCAGTGTTGTCCCCGCAGCCAACATACTGACTGAATAAAGAACTGACCTTCTTGAAAATTTATCTTCCATAGTCCATTTAATGGTTTTAATTGAATTCACTATTAATTTTTTAAAGCACAAGACCAGGTTGCTCAATCGTTTGCATTTTAAACATAATTCTAATGATATTCAAGTTTGCCTAAATTGAATCCATCCGATTTAAATATGTACCAAAATAAAATATTTAGTGTATTTTTCTGTTATTTGGTGACAATTAGAATTATACAGCTTTAAAATTTCGAATAAAATGTTAATTTAAAATTTACGATCACATTTTTAATTATTTAAAACTTAGTTAAAATTAGTAATTTATAATCAGTTTACATAATAAGATTGTTTTCCACAATACGATTCAAAATTGAACAATATAAGGAATGTCCTTAAGGTAGAGCCTTTAAAGGGTTTTTATTCCATAAATCACTATATTGGAAATGAAAAAAAACCGAAACAAAGATGATAAAAAAACTGAAATGGGGGATTTTGAGTACCGCTAAAATTGCCAGGGAAAAAGTGATTCCAGCCATGCAAAACAATGAATTATTTGAAGTCTACGGAATTGCCTCCAGATCAAATGAAAGGGCTGAAGCCTTTGCCAAGGAATTGGGAATCCCAAAAACCTTTGGATCTTACGAAGAAATGATCAATGACCCTGAAATCGATGTGATATATAATCCGCTGCCCAACGATTTGCATGTACCCTACACCCTGGAATGCATTGAAGCGGGTAAACATGTGCTTTGTGAGAAGCCTATGACCCTGAATGCAGAAGAGATCGAACCGCTGATAAAAGCCAGAAATAAGCACAATGTAAAAGTAGGAGAAGCCTTTATGGTGGCCTCCAGCAGGCAGTGGGTAAAAGCGAGGGAACTGGTTCAAAAAGGCTACCTTGGGAAAATAAAAGCCGTTAATGGCTTTTTTAGTTATTATAATGTCAATAAAGACAATATAAGGAACATCCCTGAAAATGGAGGTGGAGCGATTTGGGATATCGGTTGTTATCCTGTTTTTACCTCACGATTTGTCCTAGGTAAAGAGCCTGGAAGGGTGGTGGCCATGTTGGAATATGATCCCAATTTCAGAACAGATAAGTTGGGATCCGTATTGCTGGATTTTCATGGTATTCAAATGACTTTTACGGTAAGTACCCAGTTGGTCCCTTATCAAAGGATGTTGTTTTTCGGAGAAGAAAAAATTCTGGAAGTTAGAATTCCATTCAATGCGCCCTTGGATAAAAGCAACGAAATATACATCCATGATGGTAATTTCTTGGATCCAAGACCGGAAAAGATCTCGCTCCCTGTATCCAACCAATATACGGAACAAGCCATTGATTTCTCCAATGCCATCTTAAACAATACCGATGTTCCCGTTTCATTGGAAAATGCAAGAGAAAATGCCAAGATTCTTCAGGCAATTTTTGCATCTGACAAACTGGAAAAATGGATAGAGATTGATTAATTCACCATATTTTCTTTCAAAGGTAATTCCTCCTTGTAGGCATTAGACCTTTAATATCTCAATCCAATAACCCTATTTTAACAACCAGGATTAAAAGGATCGAACCGGAATTCATTTATGGAATTCAACGATTTGATCCTTTTTTTAACCCTGATCTTAATTTACCACAGCACACTGTTTAAGGCCTTATCACCAGTTCATTATTACCAGGTTGGGTTCTGGACCATAATTATATAAAAAACTTTTTATCAGTGTTTTAAGCTTTCTTCCTTAATCAATTGAGGTTTTTCTCCTGTAAGGTGGCTTACCAACGCCACTATACCCAGAATGATGAACAACAATAAATCCAGTCGAATACCAAAATACATGCTCGGGATCCAGCCTCCCAGGGACATCAGAAATAGGACAAGACCCAATAGCGATATATAGATGATGGCTGAAGAAACTTTTCTGTTGCTTAAAATGCCCAAAATGATCATTGGACCCATGATCCCTGTTCCAGCAAAACTCACCCTGGCTAAAAGAACCAGTTGGTCGATGACTATTATGGAAAAGAAAAAAGCGATGACAGAAAATACAAATATGCCTATTTTAGTTCTGGTCATGATACTGTTTTCACTCCCTCCCAACAATCCTCTTAATTCAGAGCCTAAAGCAAAAATCTGTGCATTAGTAGTGGAAAGGCCGGCTGCAATCAAACCGATAATGGCCAAGGCAGCTACGGCATTGGGTTGATCATACAAAAACGCATTGGCAAAAAATTCATCTCTTCCTGCTTCCTGGTACAGATCCACCCCATACATCCCTATAAATATGGTAGGTAATATTACCAATATGGCAAAAGCCCCTAAGGATACCGCCATCAATTGCATAGTTTTCATGCTCTTCATCACCACAATCCTAGTTGTGAATTGGGGCTGGGTTACAGGTATCATCAAAATGGCTATTAATGAAGCCAATAAAAACTGTGGCGTCAATAATCCCTGTGGTCCAGGGGTAGAAAGCAACTCTTCCTGAATTTCCCCTACCCTATCGAACATTGGACCTATTCCTCCGAAATGAGACAAGCAATACCAACCAATAATCCAAATAACAGCCAGCAATAACAATCCCTGTATGGCATCACTGAAAATAATGGCTTTCAATCCGCCAATCTCACTATAGATTAACATGATCAACACAATTCCCGCAGACCAACCCCAGGTAGGCAGGGAACCAGGAAAGGCAGCATCCATAAATATGGCAATTCCCTGGATCTGTATACCTACATAGGGAATTAAAAATAAAAATGCACTTAGAAAAAACACATATCCTGCCCATTTGTTCTGGTAACACCTTCCAATCAATCCGGAAACCCCTCTAAATTCCATTCCTTTAACTTTCATCCGAATGTGGTACCCAAACCAAAGCAGAAAAAACACCATGGCTCCATCTGATACGGCTAAAAATATCCAGGCACCTACGCCATTGATCCGGAAGAAATCCGGCATGCCCAGAAAAGTAAAGGTACTGAATAATGCCGCAGCAAATGTCAAAACCCCTAAGGTAAGCCCGACATTGGAACCTGCCATCATGAATTCTTCTGAGGTCCTGCCCTTTTTATAGGACTTCAAAGATGCAAAGACCAAAAGGCCCGCATAAATTATACCGAAAACCCAAACCCAGAAAATCATAATTCCTCCTCCTCTTTATGCATGCCCGGATGGACCCTGGTACCAATAAAAGTCAAGACCACTAACAATACGGCGATAATAAAACTAGTCCATAAACTATAGGGTACACCTCCTAATTTTGGATTGGACACGCCCTGTGGTATAACCAAGGGGGTAAAAGTAATGACACAAAGCAATAATGCCGTCACACAACAAATATTCCAGTAAAGCTTCTTTTGTTTCATTTAATATTGGGTTTTAATTTTTAAGATGACAATATACAATGGTTGATTGATTTTTGTCGAATAATTACTGAAAATCAAAATGGCCGATCAACTATACCGGCCATTTTGATTTTATTACAATCTTGGCAATGAAAGGCCTCCATCCACCATGATTACCTGGCCGGTTGAATAGGGGAAATCCCCCTTTGCCAGGGAAGCTACAGCCAGACCTACATCCTTCGGCAATCCCCACCGGGACTGCACACATAACCCTTCTTTAAATAAGCGGTCATATTTTTCTTTGACCCCTGCCGTCATATCGGTAGCGATGACCCCTGGCCTTACTTCATAAACAGGTATATCAAACTCTCCAAGCCGCACAGCAAACAATTGTGTGGCCATGCTCATTCCAGCCTTGGCCACACAATACTCTCCCCGATTGACAGAAGCAATGGTGGCAGATATGGAAGAAACGTTGACGATACAGGCCTGGAAATCCACATTGTTTTTTTTCTGCCTGATCATCCAATTGGCAGAAAGTTGCGAAAGAAAATAGGCACTGTTAAGGTTGGTTTTAAGGACATAATCAAAACTTTCCTCGGTGGCTTCCAATATATCCTTTCTTTCCTTAGGGGCTACTCCGGCATTGTTAACCAATACATTCAGCTTTCCATAGTGTTGATCAATCCGGTCCATGATGCCCTGTCTATCCGAAGCATCTCCCACATCTCCCCTACAATAAAGCACCTCCACACCCAATGCGCTCAATTCATCAAGACTTTCTTGCGTATCTTCTTCCTTTCGCATTCCATTGATGGCCAGGTCGAAACCATATCGGGCAAGACATTTTGCAATTCCAAGGCCTATTCCCCTTGAGCCACCTGTAACTAAGGCTACTTTTTTCATGGTATGAAATTTAAAGTTCGGGAATATCTACCCAGGCTCTCTTTTCCCAACTTTCCAATCCCTTTTCCGCCAGTTGTACCCCTTTTGCACCTTGTATCATGTCCCATGGGAAGGGATCATCATTGACCACATGTTTGAGAAATAATTCCCATTGAACTTTAAAGGCATTGTCAAAAGGTTCCTGCTCCGGAACCTTGGACCAACCTTCATAAAAATCAATCGGCTGAACAATATCAGGATTCCAAACCGGCTTAGGGGTGTTGCCGTAATGTTGAATGTAACATTCCCTCAATCCGGCTACGGCAGAACCTTTGGTCCCATCCACCTGAACTGTCAACAAATCATCTCTTCTCACCCTCACGGTCCAGGACGAATTGAAATGGGCAATAATATCTCCCTCCAGCTCAAAGGTCGCATAAGCGGCATCATCGGCCGTACATTTATAAGGTTTATTCTGTTCATCCACCCTTTCCTTAATATGGGTGGCTCCCATACAGGAAACCGCTTTGACTTTACCAAATATATTGTCCAGGACATAACGCCAATGACATAACATGTCCACAATGATACCGCCATCATCTTCTTTTCTATAATTCCAGGAGGGCCTTTGGGCCGGTACGGTATGACCTTCAAACACCCAATAGCCGAACTCCCCGCGAACGGAAAGGATTTCACCAAAAAATCCGTTTTCGATCAAACGCTTCAATTTTCTTAAACCCGGAAGCCAGAGTTTATCCTGTACCACCCCGTTTTTTACACCGGCCTCCTGGCAAATCTTATGAAGGTCCAACGCCGTCTGAGTATCTACGGCCACCGGTTTCTCACAATAGACATGCTTGCCTGACTTGACGGCCTGCTTCACCGCATCCGCCCTTCTTCCTGTGGTTTGGGCATCAAAATAGATGCTGTAGTACTGATCATCCATGAGGCTGTCCAAATCAGTGGTGTTTTTACTGACCCCGGACATTTTACTTAATGCATCCAATTTAGCTTGATTCCTCCCCACCAATATAGGGTCGGGCATGATGGTATCTCCATTGGGCAGCTTGACGCCTCCCTGCTTGATGATTTCCACAATGCTTCGCATTAAATGCTGGTTGGTGCCCATTCTTCCGGTAACACCATTCATGATTATACCTATTTTATGTTCCATATTTTAGATTTTTTTTACTAACATTGATAATAACTTTGGACAATTTTATCCAAAAATTCCTTTTGGTCGGTAGCCCAATGTCTTTCGGAAAATATTTCGACCTCATTAAAACCATTAAAACCGGCCTCCTCTGCCCAAGAACGGATGGCAGGTATATTGATGCAACCTTCCCCCATCAATCCGCGGTCATTGAGAAAATCCAATGTAGGGCTCATCCAATCACAGATATGAAAGGCAAATAAATGGCCGTTTTTACCGCACCTAAGCATTTCTGACTTCAAGTCAGGATCCCACCAAATGTGATATACATCTGCAGCAACACCAACATGGTCTGATCCAATAGCCAGGGCCATGTCATTGGCCTGCTTCATGGTATTTACAGCAGACCGGGTATCTGCATACATGGGATGGAGTGGTTCTATGGCCAATTTAACACCATTTTCAATGGCATAGGGTAAAATTTTCTCAATTCCATCCTTTATCTGATCTCTGGAGATTTCCAGCGATTGTCCGGGATCAGCACCACATACCAATACAATCATCGGGGCGCCCAAAGCAGCTGCTTCATCAACAGCCCTTAAATTGTCTTCAATGGATTTTTCCCGTTGTGTATTGGAGACAGATGGGAAAAATCCTCCTCTCACCAAAGAAATGATTTCCAATCCATGGCTTTTGAGTCTGTCTCCGGTCTGGGCAATATTGCGGCCTCCCAAATATTGTCTCCAAACAGAAATTCCCTTAACACCTGCCCTTTCATAATTTTCAGCGGCTTCTTCTATGCCCCATGATTTGGTGGTAATGGTGTGGACACATAGTTTACTGAGGTCTTTTATAGGTTTTGGATTCATAGTAAGCAATTAAAAAAAGTGTAATAAGGATCTTTATCGATGATTCGCTGTACATATAAAGCCAATTCCCTGGCATGATAATCCCCCCACATACTGGCTTCCCCACAGGCTATTTTCTGACCTTTGGGTACATGGTCCCATCCATTGGGCTGGTGGTAAATCGAATGCAACAAAATCCCCTGGTGACTTTTGTCTGTACTGAGATATGGCTCTTGAAGTAAGGATTTCAAAACGGTTAATCCGGCCTGCCAATATTTTTTACCCTTTTCTGCTTCACCCTTTTTTTCCAGATAATGTCCCAAACGCAACAAGCCCTGGGCACCTATGGCGGCGGCAGAACTATCCACCGGTTCATATTCATTATAAGGATTGGATGGTTTGGACAGGTAATCCCCCATTTTGTAGAGGTTGGGCGCCCCGGTGTCCCAATAGGGAATACCATCTGTTGGGGTATGTTCTATAAAAAAATCACAACTTGCCTGGGCAGCCTGTAACATAAAAGCTTCAATTTCTGCCCTGTTACCATAAGCTGAAAGTGCCTTATCGGAAATGGTTTCAATGTATTCCAATTCTTCGGCAAATCCACACATGGCCCAGGCCAAGCCCCTGGTCCAGGTAGAAAAACCGGTGTATCCTTGTTGAGAGTTAGGACAACGGAAATTACCATCATTAATATTGAAAACACTTTCATGGGCTGTCCTGCCCCAAAGGTCATACCTATCTCTTCCCTTGCCATAAAAAACGGAATAATCCGCTGTGGCTTTGGAATGTTGAAGACCTCTGACCAATAAATTTACTTTTTTATCGTTTTCCTGTTGCAAAACATGTCCCAGACTATGGCTCAGCATCAATACCCTTACGGTCCTTATGGTATCCACAAAAAGGGAATGGGGGCCATTAAAAGAGTACATAAAACCTCCATCCCGGATATTTGTCCATCGGCTGGCCTGTACGGCTCCTGAAATTTTCAAAGCCAATTCATAAAAGTTTTTTTCCCATTCCACAAATGGAATCTTTTCCTCTACCATCAATCTCAGCAGGTTTCCATAGGTGCTCACATTATTGAAACCATGGTCGTGTACCCCGGTATGGCTGATGTGGGGTGCCATCAATTGCAAGGTTTTCATTTTTCCTTTCTCAAGAAACGCTTTATCACCAGTCGCATCAAATTGTAAAAGTGAGGAGCCAAACTGAAAACCCTGGGTCCATTCCGTCCATCCTCGTGTGGTATATTTCCCCTCCACCGTAAAAACAGGGGAACCTTGGTTTTGAGGATACTCCCTTTCAATGGCTAAGATTTTCTCGGAGGATAATTCCCAAAAACGGATCAAATCATTTTTGAGATCCTGGGGTTTAATATCGAAATCTATTTTTATCATAATTGCAAGGTTATGGGTTAAATTTTGACAAGCATTTTCTGTAAGGCTTAAAACCATATTATTTATGGTATTCCAGCACCAGAACATTTGTACTTTTTCACTCGATCATAAAGGTATATGATCTCCCTTTAAAATTAAAGGGATTTATCAGTCTAATGCTGGTACTTTTCGTTTTCTGCTTTTCTGAAGTGTGAAGGGGAAAGCCCGGTTTTTTTCTTAAATATTCTGCTGAAATAGGAAGGGTCTTCATAATTGAGCTCATAGGCAATCTCCTTATGGGAAAGGTCGGTATAAATAAGGTATCTTTTTGCCTGGAGTATCAGCCGATCCAAAATAATTTCTCCTGCGGTTAAGCCTGTGATTTTTTTTACATATTTGTTTAATAAGGCAGGAGACAAACCCATCAAATCCGCATAATCCTTAACCTGGTGCACATCAAAATACCGCTTTTCATATGTTTTTATCGGATCAGTCATGCCTTGCCAATTAAATTCACCTCAACGCAAAATTAAAGCTTCAGATTTAAAGATTATCAATCTGTCAATAAAAACAAGAATTTTATTTTACTAATTTCATTATATTTAATAAAATACGGTTAAAATTAAATATTATTTATTTATTTAAGGAATTCATTAATTTATTTTTAATAAATAAGATTTTTGATTTATATATGAAGTATTGAAAAAAGACAGATGGTCTTTTCATTTCGGAGTTTTTATCTTTGTGGTGATTTTTCAATCATATTGTAGGATGATGAAATTGGCAGACATACCCTCCTGTCTCGGGGGTGGGGAATATTGGAATAAAGCAAATAGCGAGCTCGTATTTTGCCTAACTGCCCCTTGGAGGTTCGAGTCCTTCTCCTACAGCAGGTTATTTTGGGTTTATTGTTAATTGACTAAAGCTATGAAACAGTGTTTCATAGCTTTTATGTTTTTAGGCCTTTTTCGAAAAAATATTGTCCGTAAAAATGAATTTACGCTCCCCTAAAAAGTAAAAAAGCAGGAGAACCTCTCCTGCTTTTTATTTTGAAAACTAAACCAACTATTATTTAACTACCATAATACAAACAAAATTAATAATAACTGGCTTAAATCAAAATTTAAAAGAAAAAAAGTGCATTAATGTTTAATTATTATTGTCCACTTTAAATAAAATACCCAATGCAAGCCCTTGACTGTATTGTATTCCGGGATCCTGATCCAAATCATAAAGACTTATCCCCGTTAAGGTCACGTTGATGATATCCGAGATCTTAGCCGTAATGGTAAGTTCCAATCGATGGTCTATGGTTCCCCAAGCCAATGTCTCATAAATTGGCAAACACCATATATTTGGATTTGAGGTTGAAATTTAATCCGGCACTGAATTCCGATGTCCAAAAAGTGGTGTCGCTTTCCACAATGGGCACGGCAGCTCCTGATTCCGGCCTTTCCTGGGCATAGGATGGAATCTCTAAAAGGAATACGGAAATGGCAATGATCAATAAGTTTTTCATGCTAGATTTAAAATTATCAGTGGTGAATTTCATAAAACATATAGAATAATCATAAAAATTGTTTCCAAAATCTTGATAAATTTGTATCATTTAGGTTACATAAAAATCAGCATTTGAAAATATATTTTAATTAAATACCCCTAAAAAGCTGATATAATATTAAACAATCAAAAAAATATGGAAAATCAAACTGAAGAGGCACTGATAGTCCGGGATTTTTTGGCGAGGCAAAGGACAAAATTGGCCAATGATAGGACATTATTGGCCTATATCCGCACAAGCCTCTATTTTATCGTTAGCGGAACTGCCCTGATCAAGGTGGAGGATCTTGAAAATGTAAAAGGATTGGGTTATTTTTCCTTTTTAATAAGCTTATTATTATTGATAATGGGATTTATTAATTTTTTCAGGCTTAGGAGAAAATTACGGAAGGGAAAATACGAGAAAATGTAAATTTCATCTTTAAAGACCAAAATCAAAAAGTTGGTAAGTTTTTTGATAAAGATAAGACAAACCAAAATTAAAAATCATGAAAGTATTTGGAATTGTTCTAATAGTCATCGGGATTATCATGTTTTTAGTGACCGGTATTTCTTATACCACAGAGGAAACGGTGATTGACGCCGGTCCCTTGGAAGTAAATGCAGAGGAAGAAGAAAGCATTAATTGGCCTCCCTATGCAGGGGGTGCTGCAGTGGTTGCCGGAATAGCACTGGTAGCACTGGGAAGAAAGAATTAATGACCCAGACAATAAATTAAAGGAATATTGATACCTACTAACTTTGGGTCAGTATTCCTTTTTTTATTGGTCCAAATAAATATATTATAAAAAAGATAAGGATTGAAATTAGCTGCGGTAGATATAGGTTCCAACGCCATTAGGCTACAAATTACGAACGTTACCCATTATCAGGGGGTTTCCCATTTTAAAAAATTAGAATACCTCCGTTTTCCCTTGCGGTTGGGTAAAGATGTTTTTCAGAATCAAAAAATCAGTTCGGAAAATAGGCGAAAATTCATAGAATTAATGAGGGCTTTTAAGATTCTGATCGATTTATATGAGGTAAATGATTCCATGGTATGCGCCACTTCCGCCATGCGCGAATCTAAAAACGGCCGGGAAATCGTCCAACATATTTTTGAAGAATTAGGGCTTAAAATCGACATCATAAATGGCAGCCAGGAGGCCGAACTCATCAATAAGGCTTTGGGAAAATTTATCGACCACAAGACTTGCCTTCACATTGATGTGGGAGGGGGCAGTACAGAGTTTAACATTTACAAAAAGACAATTAAAATAGCGAGCAGTTCCTTTAAACTGGGATCAGTAAGGTCGCTGAATGAGGACATCTCTCCTTCAATTTTGGAAAAAATGAAAAAGTTTTTGGAGGACAATCTGGTCAAAGAAAAACAGGTGATTTGTTTGGGCACCGGGGGGAACATCAACAAAGTTCTGGAACTTTCCAAACCCCACAAAAACAAAAGATTTTTGGATCTGAAAAAAATCCGGGAGATTCATCAACTCCTGGAAAATTATGATTACGATGAAAGAATCTATATTCTTAATTTAAATCCCGACCGGGCAGATGTAATTATTCCGGCAACAAAAATTTATATTCTAGCCATGGAAGCCGCCAATTCCAGCAGAATGCTCGTACCCGATGTTGGATTAAAAGATGGCATGATGAATTTTCTTTTTGAAAAAAACAACAGTGAAGGAGAAAACCATCTATCCACTGCTGATACCCCTAATAAAATTAAATCAATTTAACATGCTCAATCATTTCAGGGTTTAGTTCAAAAAATTTTTGATGGATATTAAAAGGCTCTTCGCCTTTTTTCGGATGCTTACTGATATAATTTCCGTCTTCCTGCATAACGTAGGCATTCACATTATCTTTAAGGTTATACCCTAAAATATTCATCAGTTGCTTTTGTAAAAAATTATTTTCCACCCTGAACAATGATTCCAACCTTTTATCGAAACTTCTGACCATGGCATCCGCACTGCCTACATGCGTTCGGTGGTCTCCGTTGTTATGGAAATGATATATTCTGGAATGTTCCAGGAAATCACCTACAATGGAAATCACTTCAATGTTTTCGCTTAGCCCCTTTCTACCAGGCCTCAAACAACAAATCCCTCTGACGATCAATTTTATGGGAACACCTGCTTGCGATGCCCTGTACAAAGCAAAAATAAATTCCGAATCTTCAAGGGAATTGATCTTGATAAAAATCCCTGATGGCAAACCCTTTTGTGAATTATCGGCCTCAACATCGATGAATTCTATTAGCTTATTCCTCATATCCCTTGGGGAAGTTATCAGGTTTTTATAGCTCGTGGGAGAAGAGTGACCGGTGATTACATTAAAGAATTCAGACACATCATTGGCCAGGACCTCATTGGTAGTCAATAGTCCAATATCGGTATAGATTCTGCTGGTTTCCTCATTGTAATTTCCGGAACCCAAATGCACATACCTTGTCACCCTGTTTTCTTCCTTTTTAACAATCAGCATCAATTTGGTATGCGTTTTAAAATTGGTCACCCCATAAATCACAAAGCATCCTGCTTTTTGCAATTTTTTGGCTTCCCTAATGTTGTTTTCTTCATCAAATCGTGCCTTAACCTCAAAAAGCACAGAAACATGTTTTCCATTTTCTGCTGCCCTAAGCAGTATCCCCACAATCCTGGAATTTTTGGCCAATCGGTATATGGTCATTTTTATAGCCATAACATGGGGATCATCTGCAGCCTTATCCAGTAGTACCAGGATAGGCTCCATGTCATTATAGGGATGATGAAGCAATACATCCTGATGTTTCAATACCTGAAAAATATCTTCTGTGGCCTTTTCAGGATAGGAAAGTGGGGGGACCGGATCTGGAGGTTGTGAAACTTTATCTTTAAATCGCCGGTTTCCAATTATCTGCCACAATCCTGTATAATCCATTAGGCCTTTCCGGTCAATTTTAAATATACTATCATCATTGATTGCCCAACGCTGTTTAAGCATATTGACCATCCATTTACTATAGCCATCTTCTATTTCTATCCTTACCACCCTCCCTGTTTTACGCTCATTTAATTTCCTTTTAACTTCCTCCAGAAAATTGGAATCCATGTCTTCACTTTCCTCAAGGGTAAAATCCCCATTCCGGGTAATCCTGAAAAGGTTAATTGCTTCGATGTTCACATTTCTAAATAGGGAGACAATATGTTCCCTGATCATTTCTTCAATGGGAACGTATACCATCATATCTTCCCGCTCCAATTCATAAAACCTGGGAATATTGGAGGGTATTTGAACGAATGAAAGCTTCCTGTTGTCCTTTTTTTCGCCCGGACCTATGGTGATGACTCCAAAAATCAACAATTTATTCATCAAAATGGGAAAAGTATGGTAACCATCAAAAACCATGGGTGTAAGCATGGGGTAGACTGCTTTGTAATAGTAGTCCTTAATGGTTTTTTGTTCCGTTTCGTGAAGGTTTTTTACATTGCTCAATATAAAACCTGTTGTCATGGTTGACGGTAAAAGTTCTTTTAAGAAATGCTGCTGCAGCCTTTTATGAAAATGCTGGGATTCCGTCATTAATTTCAATTTAAAGGCATCTTCACGCAAACCTGAATAATCGATTCTTACTTTATCATAGTCCAGGTAGTTATAGAGTGATCCTACCCGAATCATAAAAAATTCATCCAGATTGGAGGCGGCGATGGCCAAAAATTTAAATTTCTCAAAAATATTTCTTTTTTCTTTCTTTATCTGATCAAAAACCCTTTCGTTGAACTTTAACCAGCTCAAGTCCCTGCTGATAAGTTTGCTTTTATATATGGTTTCTTCGACTTTATCATGTTGGATCAATTTCATATCATAATTGGTTTTAACGTTGAAAAAATCAGGGTAATGTTACTAAATTAATCAGAGAATAAAAAAAGGGACAACTGCCCCCATTTTCGTTCATCAATAGAAATCCGGATAATTGATCAGGTATCTATTTTAGCATATTTGGCATTTTTTTCAATAAAATCCCTTCTTGGAGCCACCTCATCTCCCATTAACATGCTGAACAGATGATCTGCTTCAGCAGCAGATTCTATGGTGACCTGTTTCAAGGTCCTGGTACCAGGGTCCATGGTAGTGGTCCATAATTGCTCAGGGTTCATTTCACCCAAACCCTTATAGCGTTGTATGCCCACACTATCGGTTTTTCCATCGGGAGCCAACTCAGCGGTAACTATTTTACGTTCCTCCTCCGACCAGCAATATTTTTCCTCCTTACCTCTTTTTAATAAATACAAAGGAGGCAGGGCAATGTACACATAGCCCTTTTCTATAAGGGTCCTCATATATCTGAACAACAAGGTGAGGATAAGGGTTCTGATATGGGACCCATCAATATCCGCATCCGTCATGATAATAATCTTATGATACCGGAGATGGGACAGATCCAACTCTTTCTCATCATTCATGGTGCCTATTTTAACTCCCAGAGCGGTCAGAATATTCTTAATCTCCTCATTGTCATATATTTTATGTTCGTGTGCTTTTTCCACGTTCAGAATTTTACCCTTCAGGGGAAGAATGGCCTGAAAATCCCGGTCTCTACCCTGTTTGGCCGAGCCACCTGCCGAGTCGCCCTCCACTAGATAAAGTTCACAAACAGCAGGGTCCGAATTGGCACAATCGGCTAATTTTCCCGGGAGACCTCCACCTCCCAGCACATTCTTCCTTTGCACCATCTCCCTGGCTTTTTTGGCCGCATGCCTGGCTTGAGCCGCTAAAACCACTTTTCCTACAATGATCCTGGCTTCCTTGGGATGTTCTTCCAGCCAGAATTGTAATTTTTCAGAAACTGCCCCATCTACCGCTCCGGTGACCTCAGAGTTTCCTAATTTTGTCTTGGTCTGACCTTCGAATTGGGGTTCTGCGACTTTTACTGAAATAACCGCTGTAAGGCCTTCTCTAAAATCATCTCCTGCAATCTCAATCTTCACCTTATCCAACATGCCTGATTTGTCGGCATAACTCTTTAAAGTCCGGGTAAGGGCCCTTCTGAAACCGGAAACGTGGGTTCCTCCTTCATAGGTATTGATTGTATTAACATAGGAAACTACATTTTCAGTATAGGAGCTGTTGTAGCCCATAGCCACCTGTACCGGTACGCCATTTTTTTCCGTATCCAGGTAGATGGGCGAATCGATGATTTTCTGTTTGTTTTCATCCAGGTATTCTACGAATTCCACCAATCCCCCTTCAGAAAAAAATTCATCACTCCTTGCATTGCCCTCTTCATCAATTTCACGTAGGTCCTTTAAAAATATCCTTATTCCCGCATTAAGAAATGACATTTCCCTCATCCGGGTGGCAATGGTTTCATATTTATAATCCATAACCTGAAAAATTTCCTGATCAGGTTTGAAATATATATGAGTTCCCCTTATTTCGGTGGTCCCAATTTCCCGAACCGGATATTGGGGAACTCCTCTGATGTACTCCTGCTCATAAACCTTCCCCTCTCTGTGAACGGTTGCTTTTAGATGGGATGATAAGGCATTGACACAAGAAACCCCCACCCCGTGTAAACCTCCTGAAACCTTATAGGTGTCTTTGTCAAATTTCCCGCCGGCATGAAGGACAGTCATCACCACCTCCAACGCCGATCTGTTTTCTTTGGTATGAAAATCTATTGGAATACCCCTACCATTGTCCTCTACATTGATGGAGTTATCATCGTTGATGGTGACTGAAATGATGTCACAGTGTCCAGCAAGCGCCTCATCAATTGAATTATCCACCACTTCCCAAATCAAATGATGCAATCCCCTTACCCCAATGTCACCGATGTACATGGCAGGCCTTTTCCTAACGGCTTCCAATCCTTCTAAAACCTGTATATTTTGGGCTGAATAATCGTTCTTTTTCGACTCTTTTTCCTTACTCATAGAATATTTTTTTGCCACTCTAAAACGTGACAAATCTATTAAAACCAAAAACTAAATTAAACACAAAAATACGGAAAAAAAACCAAACTAAATAGGCTTGTTCTACCTATTGTTATCCAAAAATTCAAAGTGGAGGTGACCTTATAGAAGATCGGTCAATATAAGTAATTTTAATTTTTATTATGCGTGCCTTTTACCAAAACAAGGAAATAAACCGACAATTTTAAGTATTTCATATTCAGAAAATTGCTTTATATTTACATTTGTTTAATTTAAATAGTTTTAGTTTAAACAAAATTTCATTGGATTTCTTTTATAGTTTGTATAACCATAAAATAATATTTAAAAAAATTAAAATTAAAAACTTCTATGAAAGTCCCATTATTAGCAGAAATCATCGGGTTAGAAAAAATTATTATCATGGACCGGTTTTTAGAAAAAAGTAAAAGCTCAAAACTGTCCAGAACTTAACATGACCAGACTACAAGCTGAGATCACTTGGATGTGATTTTCTTCCAATAATTCCATAAATTCCTTATTCTCCGTGCCGGGATTGAAGATAACTCTTTTGGGGTTTAAGGATAATACATAATCATACCATTCCGGTTGGTTTTGGGGACCAATGTATAAGGTAATGGTATGAACATCCTCAATAATCGGCCGTTTTCCAAGGTCCAGAATTTTTTCCCCAAAAATCACCCCTTTTTTAATGCCTAAAGGAACGAAATCAACCGTTTTCTCCGTCATCATCTGGGCTGCGGTATAAGCGTACCTGGCCGGATTGGGCGATGCGCCTAAAATAACTGTCTTTTTTTGCATAATATTTTTTCCTTACCCATAAAACCAGCAAGGTTTAGGCCATATTTTCCTTAAAAAGATTTAATATATTTCCCTACCAGTTTTTCTGCACATCTTTCTCCATCCATAGCAGCAGAAACAATTCCCCCGGCGTAACCGGCTCCTTCCCCGCAAGGATATAACCTTCGGACCTGGGGATGTTCAAGGCCTTCTTTCTCTCTCGGAATCCTTACGGGGGAAGAAGATCGGCTCTCGACACCAATTAGCTGCGCCTCATTGGTATAATACCCTTTCATTTTTTTATCAAACATGGGCAAAGCCTGTCTCAACCTTTCTGAAATGAAAGAAGGCAACACGCTCTCCAAATCCGCTATGGCTAAGCCTGGCTGATAGGAGGTGTCCAAGAGTGATTTGGAGGTCTTTTTTTCCACAAAATCGACCATTCGTTGTGCCGGGGCAGTCTGGCATTTTCCACCGGCCATCCATGCCGCTTTCTCAATTTCCTGTTGAAAGACCATGGCTGCCAGCGGACCATGGTTCCTATAAGCCCCCAAGTCCTCCAATTCTACAGCCACCACTATTCCTGAATTGGCAAATTTCCCATCTCTTCTGCTTGGACTCATACCATTCACCACCACTTCTCCTGGACCTGTGGCAGCGGGAACCACAAATCCGCCAGGACACATGCAAAAAGAAAACACCCCACGCTGCTTTTTCATAAAAGAGGTTTGTTGCACCAGGCTATAAGAAGATGCTGGCAAATAGGGATCCCGTTCTCCTTCACAATGGTATTGAATGCTGTCAATTAAGGACTGTCCATGTTCAATTCTTACCCCTAAAGCAAAGGGTTTGGCTTCGATTAAAACCTGTTTCTTATAGAGAAAATGAAAAACATCCCTGGCAGAATGCCCGGTAGCCAAAATCACCCCAAGGGCTTTCACCTGGTCTCCTGTGGCTGTAATTACCCCTTTTACTTCATTATCTTCAATAATCAGGTCCTCTACCCTCGTATTAAAGTGAATTTCTCCCCCTGAACTTAGTATAGATTGCCTTAATTCCTCTACCAACTGCGGCAATTTATTGGTGCCTATATGTGGATGCGCATCAACTAAAATATCCTGTTTGGCTCCATGAGCAACCAGTATTTCCATGATTCTTCGGATATCCCCCCTTTTTTTGGATCGGGTATAAAGTTTTCCATCTGAGTAGGTCCCAGCCCCACCCTCTCCGAAGCAATAATTGGATTCCGGATTGACCAGGTGTTCTTTATTGATGGCAGCCAGATCCCTTCTTCTGGACCTGACATCCTTTCCTCTTTCCAAAACAATGGGTTTTGCCCCTAATTCTATTGCCCTTAAAGCCGCAAACATCCCAGCAGGGCCCGCACCCACAATAATCAATGGATCAGAATGGCCTACATATGGATAATCTTTTTCGGAACGGATAAGGGGTGGCGGCGTTTCTTTGATAAAAACTTCCAGTGAAATGTTGACTTTCACTTTTTTTCCCCTCGCATCAATGGATCTTTTGACAGGCTTTAATATAATGGATTGATCCTTGGAGTCCAAACCTAATTTATTGACAACGGCTTGATGAAAAAGGGATTCATCAAAAGCATCTTGAGGACTCAGCGTAATCTGAAGTGCTTTCTTCATCTTTCTAACTCCCGAAAACTTCCTGCTCTACCCAACTTTTTCCCCATTCCGCTATTTCTTCATCGGTCCATAATTCGGGATAAAAAATAACTTTTTGAAACCTGGGTGGAAGGTATTTTTGCCAGTTGGTACCCCCTGTGGCGGCAATATCGGTTGGGTTATTCTGCAGGTACCTCACTGCGGATTTATAATGTGCCAAAGGCCAATACACATTGGCTTTTTGATCCAATTCCCTCATCAATTTGGTAAGGTCATCATCTTTCTCATTCAGGTAGAGGTACTTTTTCCAAAGGTTATTTTTCCTGAACTTTGCAATCAATTCTTTCAGTTTTTTGCCGTATTTTTTTTCGAAGGATTTTAGGGTCAGGGTCTTTTCACCAGTAGCAAGCTCCGTTGCACCATATTGCCAATATAAAATATCAAAAAGGCTGTCTATACTGGTCAGGTTTATATCCTTATAGTCCTCCCTTTCCTGTAAATACACCAAGTTTTGAATATCCGTACACATGATTTCAATCATACGGTACTGAGCACTCTGAAACCCACTGGCAGGAAGCAATGACATCCTGAATTTCATGAATTGTTCCCTTTCCATTCCTTTGGACATGACCACAAAGGAAGATACCAGCAAATCAAAATACATGATCACTCTCTTAATTCTGGTCTTAAAAAATCCGACTTCTATTTTTTCTACAGCGGCTATCTGATCCAACTCCCAAAGAATCAAATTGAAATAAAGTTCTGTAATCTGATGGTAAATGATAAAAATTTTTTCGTCTTTAAAAGAAGTTCGCGGTTGTTGAAGGGTGAGTAAAGTATCAATATTGATATAATCCCAATAATTGAGGTAATCCGCATGCAATAGCCCTTCCAGGTAAGAAGATAGATCCTGACCCGAGGCCCTGAATTTCTCCTCCAATAATTTTATTTTTGCTATAATTTCTTTGTCGGGATAATCCTCATTCATTTTATTTACGGACAGAAAAGAGGTATTCAATTAATTATTCAACATCCTGCTAAAAGAATTATTCCAGGTGGTTGCCAGCAAAATTCCATTTAAAATGCCATAATAACAAGTTCCGGGAAATAATTTAGCCTCAACACCCCAAGATAGATCACCTGCATATAGGGCATCATCACCGATTTATGCCTGGGAAATTTCGGATGGCTATCAATCAATCCTACTTTTAATCAAAATGGTTCTTGTTGGGTTCAAAGGATCATTACTGAAAATGGTAAGTGTTTTGTGATCAATTCCTCTCCTGCCCTCAGGATCAAATTCCATTGTCAAATCTATACTTTCCCCCATTTGCAGATCATATTTTGGCAGGTCAAATGTCAAACAATTACAATTGGTTACAATTTTCCGGATGTTCAGAATTTCGCCTCCTACATTTTCTAATGTAAGCCTTTTATTGACCTTGGTACGGGAACTGATTTTTCCTAAATCCACTTCAGGTTCCTCCAATTCCAATCTGGGCACACTGTCGATTTTGGATATGGGTACCGGCTCAAAATGCTCATGCAAAGTGGCCACAAATTGAAGGGACACATCAAAACGCTCCAAAGAAAGAACAGAAAGCGAAATTTCTTCTTCTATGAAACCCAATTCTTTTTTAATGGTGGGGTCAAAGCCTATTTCCAATACCCCTCTTTCTTCGGATGGGACGACAGGGGGTGTCATCTTCACATGTAGGTGCTCGGATAACCCCGGTTGAATTTGATTGAGTTGGATTGGATTTTCGCTGAAATTATAAAAATCCAGGTATTTTATTTTTGTCTTGTTGGAAAATATGGTGCCTAAATTATTGACGGGAAAAACAAATCCCAAACCGCCCTTCCTGATTTTATAATGTTGTTCCACATCCTCCGGATAGGGAATATTTACCCCTTCCAAAAACAAAGAATCTCCGGTCGTATCGATGTTGGTTTTAACCAAAATCATTTTTGAAAAGGTACCACCACGATATTGAGGATCAAATTTAACTTTTACAAGCCCTTTTTCATCTTTAAACAAAGTGTCTTTGGAATATTCGATAGTGGTGCATCCACAATCCGTAACCACCTCATCAATGATTACGGGAAAATCCTCTTTATTCTCAAAATAATAATCCACCGTTACTTCACCATTTTCTTCCATCACGGCACCTAGGTTCAGTTGATTATTTTCCCATTTCAACACATTCTCTTCAACACCCTGACTGCTACACTCAAAGGACAGGAATACCAGCAACCCTCCAACCAAAATAGATAATACCGTCTTCATCATATTTGCAAATAACGTAAAATTTGACCCAAATTATCTCTTTAATTATTTAATTTGCGACAAAAATTCATCAATGGCCAGAATATTAACAGGAATTCAGAGTTCAGGAAAACCCCATTTGGGTAATATTTTAGGAGCAATTCAACCTGCGATCCGACTTTCAAAAATGGATAACAATGAATCATTCATTTTTATTGCCGACCTCCATTCCCTTACCACCATAAAAGCAGGAAATGAAAGGGAAGAAAATGTTAGGGCAGTGGCATCGGCATGGCTTTCCTTCGGATTGGACATCCATAAAACCGTGTTTTACCGACAGTCCAGGATCCCTGAAGTGACGGAGCTGACCTGGTACCTCAGTTGCTTCACCCCTTATCCAATGCTGGCCAATGCCCATAGCTTCAAAGACAAATCCGATCGGCTGGCAGATGTTAATGCCGGATTATTCATTTACCCTGTTCTGATGGCTGCCGATATCCTGCTTTATGGAGCAGACATCGTACCTGTCGGCAAGGATCAGTTACAGCACCTGGAAATAGCCAGAGACATCGCAACCACCTTTAACCATAGGTTAGGAAAAGAACTTCTTACACTCCCTGAGCCAAAATTCAACGAAGAAGTCATGATCATTCCGGGAACTGATGGTCAAAAAATGAGCAAATCATACCATAATTATATCGATATATTTTTGCCGGAAAAACAATTGAAAAAAAACATCAATACCATCATCACAGACAGCACCCCACTGGAAGAACCAAAAAATCCAGATACCTGTACAGTGTATAAATTATTCAGTTTGATAGCCGACAAGACCGATACTCTTTCCTTAAGAGAAAAATACCTGGCTGGAAATTTTGGTTATGGCCATGCGAAAAAAGAGTTACTCTCGCTGATATTGGAAAAATACAAAGCAGAGCGGGACCTTTATAATTACCTCATGTCACATCCTGAGGAACTGGAATTAAAATTAACGGAAGGAGAAATAAAAGCAAGGGAAAGTGCTTTTGATCTTTTAACCAAAATAAGAAAAGAATTGGGCTTTGGTTAAGGATTGAACACCTCTTTTATTGCTTCCAAATAATCAAAACCATGGCCCAAAGTGGGTTCAATATGATTGCCTTCCAGATATTCATTCCAACAACATACCATTACCGTCTGGCCATTGCTGTCTTTGTATTCTTCCCTAACCGCTCTCGCCTCTTTGAGCTTTGCCTTAAAAGTTGACTTATTGCTGATCACCCTGTCCTTTTCAGGTTCGCTGGGAAAGCCCGTTTTTTGAGGCCAGGTTCCTCCGGCTGGTCTCCTGTCCCAACCCATAGCAACGGGAATTTGGTACTCAAAATCCGGGTCGTTTTTGAAAAATTCGCTCCATTTTTTCCAATGACCGGCATATGTAGATCTCATGTCCTGATAATTCCTGTTATTTTGATCATAAAAATCATGGTAAATATAGGCCGTTAACCCATCAAATCCCATTTTTTTTAACCTGGGCACATAATCCTGAAACAACATTTTCTTGCCATACTCCCCTCCTTCCCAGGGCCGGGATGGATTTTTTGGTTTCCATTGGGTGGGCATGGCATAGGCTTTCATGGCAGAAGTCATGGCACCAGAGGTAACAGCAATAAATTTTATTCCCTTAAAACCGGCTTTTTTGGCCAGGTTTTTTGATCTTTCCAATAATTCACCCAGCTCCACACCATAATAGGATGCCCTAGCTTCCGTATCATGGGGAAAATAAAAATATACCACTGGCCTTCCCTGACCATCTTTCAAATAATCATTTCTTTTAAAATATTGCTGGATCCATATCAAAGTAATTTTGTCATGAACTTTCAGATAAAGCTGTTTATCCGGTGATTCTCCGGGATAATTAATCCTTGCATTGATGTTTTTTGGTGAGGCCATTTCCAACCAATTCAGCCATCGTTCATTACTGTCATCGCACCAATTGATCGCAAACTTCATCTGCCTGTTTTCAGGCAACTTTTCATTTTCAGCTAACAGCACTTTCAGTTGGCTGTCCCATTCCTCCACTCCCGGTACTTTGACCCTGCCATCCCGGCTTTGATCTGTTTCCCATCCCCTGGGATAGAATATCTTTGATTGGGGTGCAAAATCTTTATGGTAATAATAATGTCGGCCAAAATACCAGTTGTATGCAAAAAAATCTATCCCATAGGCCTTCATATATTGAAGCTGTTTTTTGGCCACCTCAGGATCATCCCTTTTATAAAAACCCTTTAGGGCTGGTATTGGTTTTTTATCCAGAAAAGGGCCATCATAAGGGTAACGGTTATTGTAAATTCTTCCATTCGGACCCCAGGAATTGGGATCAGAAAGAAATTTGCAGTTTTCTCTTCCTCTGAGACAAGACCAGAAACTGTCCAAATCCTGTTTTGAATTTCCGGAAACATTCCATGATGGCATATAATATACGCCAACCAATGGAACAGACAATTGGGAATTTCTACTCAATTCCGATGGTGTGGGGAGCTCAGCAGATTCATTTTCAGGATTTCCAGGGTGAATGGAGACCTTTTCATCAGTGCCATTTTTTGTGGTCAGCTTTGAAAAGGCATTGCATCCCATATAAAAAGACATGATGAATACAATAAGGAATGGGAACAAAACATTCATGTCTTGAAATTAAAATGAAGGCCTTTAAAACAAAAAAATGTTTGCGAATATCATCGTGATCTCCACAAATCTTTTAGGGATTTCCCATTGATGACCATGACAAACCTGACGGGGTTAGGGACCAGCGCAATTCTTACATCCTGTCCATCAAAATGTTCTGATTCGATAGGGACACCCTCACTGCCCTGCACTTCATAGGTAATAATTCCCCTGGAATCAGGTAATTTGGGCACATACTTATTGGCCAGATAGGCAGAAGGAAGCAAAACATCATTATCACAAGCCAGGGTGCCATAGATTTCCTCCAATTTATTTTCCAATTCCTTACCAAATTCTTCATTCAAGGTGTCTTCCAGATCATGCAATTCCTCTTCAATCTCATCATAATCCAAATCTGCATAAGTGATCTGGCTGAGACGGTTTCTCAATTCCACGATCGTTGTGAGTGCCTTGTCCAATTTATCAAAATCCATAAAAATATTTTTGCTTGTCCTTTGCTGTTTTATTTAATTAAAACACGAAGGTAGAAATTCTGAAAATATAATCCAAAATCAGATATTTCCAAAAATCCCTTTTTTCATTATTTTCCAATTTAAAATTTCCCGTTTTTCAAGCCCATCAAATCATGTATCATCCCTGCCCCATCCAGGCCCTGGCTGCATCCGCTAATAAAATTTTGTGAAACGCTAATGAATCATCAGCTTTCACTATTAATCCTATTTGCCTGGATCAATCAAAATTAGCCTGCTTTATTCAGGAATAATCCCTTTTAATTGCTATATTTTGGCTTCCAAAACAAATTTTAAAAAAAAATTTTTTATGACCGAGACATCAATAATCAACAAAGCCCAAAGCTGGTTAAATAGCAATATTGACCCCGATAGTAAAAAAGAGATCGAAGCCCTACTAGCCGCTGAGGATGATTCAGTGCTGATTGATTCCTTTTACAGGGATTTGGAATTTGGCACAGGAGGGTTGCGGGGTATAATGGGAATAGGTTCTAACCGGATCAATGTCTATACCATCGGCATGGCCACCCAGGGTTTGGCCAATTACCTTAAAATGAGTTTTCCCGATGAGGAGATTAGCGTTGCGATCACCAGTGATTGCAGGTTGAACAATACCCTGTTTGCAGACACGACCACCAATGTTTTAACTGCTAATGGCATCAAGGTAAAATATTTCAGGGAGATGCGGCCTACTCCCATGTTGTCCTTCGCCATCAGGCATTTTAAATGCAAAAGCGGTGTTATGGTGACTGCCTCCCATAACCCCAAAGAATACAATGGATATAAAGTGTATTGGGATGATGGGGGGCAGGTAGTCGCTCCACATGACAAAAACATCATCAGCGAAGTGCTGAAAATCAAATCGATGGACGATGTCAACTGGGATAAAAATGATGCCTTAAAAGAATATATTGAAGAGGATTTTGATCTTATTTACCTTAATGAAGTCAAAAAACTCTCCTTATCTCCAAAGGCCACCCTAATACATAAGGACATGACCATTGTGTTTTCCCCCATACACGGTGCCTCCTGGAAAATGGTCCCAGCCGCATTGAAGATTTTTGGTTTTGAAAATATCCATTTGGTAGAAGAACAGTATGAACCGGATGGTAATTTTCCCACGGTAATATATCCCAATCCGGAGGAAGCCGAAGCCCTGGACCTTTCCATCCAACTGGCAGAAAAAGTCAAAGCCGATTTGGTCTTGGCTTGTGATCCGGACGGAGACCGAACTGCTGCCGTAATTCCCAATGAAAAGGGGGGATATGAATTGTTGAATGGGAACCAAACAGGGGCATTGATCATCTACTATTTACTGAACCAATGGAGAGAACAGGGAAGGTTAACAGGAAAACAATTCACCGTAAGTACCATCGTCACTACTGATTTATTGGGTGAAATCAGCAAAAGTTTTGGGGTGAAATATTTTTCAGTGCTGACAGGATTCAAAAACATCGCTTCCGTGATTCTGGCCCATGAAGGCAAAATGGAATTTATAGCTGGGGGTGAAGAAAGTTATGGCTTTTTAATCGGGGATTTTGTCAGGGACAAGGATGGTGTTTCCGCCTGTGCTGTGGTAGCAGAAATCATGGCCTACTACAAATTAGAAGGTAAAAATTTCATTGATGTGCTTGCCGAAATTTATATCGATTTCGGTTTTTATAAAGAATCCCTTATTTCTGTCACAAAAAAGGGGAAAGATGGGGCAGAGCAGATTCAAAAACTGATGCAGGGTTTCCGTAACAATAAGCCCAAAGAAATCAACGGCGTGAAAGTGTTGAAAATATTGGATGTTCAGACAAGCACGATTTACAATATGATAGAGGGAACTGAATCCCCATTGGATTTGGAAAAATCCAATGTCATCCAGTTTTATCTGGAAGACGGTAGTAAAATTTCTGCCCGGCCGTCAGGAACCGAGCCAAAAATCAAATATTATATATCTGTAAATGACAGGCTTCCCAACCGCGAAGCCTACAGAAAAGTAGAAGCTGATTTGGAAGCCAGAATCAATGGTTACAAGCAATTTTTCGGTTAAGAATGCCTCAAAAAAAGGGTAAAGAACCAACAGGTGTTGGTTTTTTACCCTTTTTTCATTTATTCTCTACTTCGACAAGTTCGAAGCCATTTTCTTTACCAATAAGTCTTAATTGAAATTATATTATACCTGAATTGATTGGGCCAGGCCTGTAATTTTTCTAAACCGATCATTCAGCCAATGAAAGTGCATACCGCCTCCATTCCTATAATAAACCTATTCAAATCCGAAGGCTGGCGGGCTACAGGTAACCTGCTTTACATCCAATACCTTCCATCCTCAAATTAAACCCAAAGACTGAAGGCCTTCAACAAAGAAGAATTCAATTTTTAGGAGGCATAATCAGTTTAGGTAAGGTAACAAATAAAAAGGCCGGAGCCTCATTGTTCATAAGACCCCGGACAAACCCTACATTAAAAAATAACCAACTTACCTAACCAATATCAAAATCCCTATTCAACGCTCTTTTTCTCTTCACTCAACCACATATGGTCATGTCTAAAAAAAGAATAACAAAACTCCAAAAATTTCTTTAAACTATATTTCTGTTTGATGAGTTAAAGGTAACAGGTTATAATTTTTAAATAAAACTTTTTACCATATATTTTACTTTAACAATTAATAAAACAATTTTTTAATTTTGAAATACACAAATTACAGTATGGATAATTTTAAAACAACAATTTTGTATTTTCTAGTGTGAAAAAATTGGTTGATCCAATAATAGTCCCTAATACCTGTAAATCACAAGATTTCGTGATTAAAAAAGGATCTGATTCGGTTTCAATTTATCCACTTCCATTCGGTTCACTATTGGAGGGCTTAAAATTCACCTGTTGAACTAATCTTTCATTTCGGAAATGTTCAAACTCAATACCGGCTTGTTTAAATAAGTGATCAGGTTCTCAGTGACCGAAGGTGAAAATAATTGTTGGAGGTCCGTTTTTCCATGCGTAATGATCGCAACAGCATCTGCTTGGCTCCTGTTGCAAAATTGGATAATGCCCCTTTCCACATTATAAGCACTATAAATAGTAATATCATGATGGTAAAAGGCATGGTTTTTAAGAAAAGCCTGCCCTATCTCATGGATATTTTCCTCTTCCATAAAATTGGCCGGAGTATTGACATATAACAAATGAGGTGCTCCACCCAAAAGCCGAATGATATCATTTAAGCTTTGAAATGCCTTTCCTGACGCTTCTTTAAAATCAATTGCCAAAACCACCTTTTTAAATTGGATCGTTTCCGTTGATGGTTTTACGACAAAAACAGGAATTCCAGATCTTCTCAGAATGGTATAGGTATTGGAACCCAACACATGGGCCTTAAAACCATATTTCCCATGGGAACCCATTACAATAAGGTCAATTTTTTCTTTTCCAAGAAATTTTATCACCATTTCTTTACCATCCGTGAAATGAATTTGGGATTGAGCCTCAATTCCCTGCTTTTTTATTTGTTCCACTCTTTCCGCCAAATGCGTTTTGGCCTGTTTTATGGCTGATAGGGTATCCGGGAAGAGGCTTTCCTGTTGTATGCTAAGTTTGGCCCAATTCACAGGCGTCCACAAAACATGAAATAGCAAGATTTCAGCATTTTGGTTCAGAGCAAGATTGGTAGCAAATTGCATCGCCGTATCGGCATAGGGAGAAAAATCGGTTGGAACAAGGATCTTTTTCATGAAGGTAGCATCAAGGTTTTGATTGATTTTAACCCAAGTTATCAGTCTTACCATAAAATAACCGTAAGAAATATCATTTCTTTTCATGATAATCATCATAAACCATATCATAAAGTGAGAATTTGGAATTCAATAAGCAGTTAACAGCCCTTGTCCGAAAAAATCAATAAAAACGGGTTCTATTTAGAGGATTTCAAGGTTTGGGACATGCTATTGGCCAGATCAGGGTGCTCCAAGAATAAGTTTTGACTCTCTGTGGAATCCAGATCAATACGGTAAAGTTGGCCCTGCGGCCCATCGGGCTTAGGTTCTTCAAATTGGGGAGCCGTAAATCCACCAGATCCTAATCCTTCTATAAATTTATAATTTTCATTACTAAAACTGTACATTCCCCCAGAAGAATGATGCACCATTGAAGTTCTGACAGGTTTCTCAGGATGGCCGTCAAGTACATGGAAAAAACTGAAACTGTCCTCACCGCTTCCAGAAGACATTTTCTGCCCTGTAAGATCCATAAATGTGGCAAAAAAATCAATTAGGCTGACCAAAGGGGTATAAACCGACGCTTTTTCAATTTTTTCCGGCCAGGAAATGATCAATGGAACACGGTGGCCTCCCTCCCAGATATCTCCTTTTTGCCCTCTCCTACCCCAATTGGAATCATGATCATGCAATTCTATTTCTTCCTGAGGCCAATATGCTCCATTGTCACTGGAAAACACCAAAATCGTGTTTTCCCGAATTCCATGTTTTATTAAGGCATTTTGGACCTGTTCCACCACATCATCGATATTCAATACAAAATCCCCATATAAACCAATAGGGGTTTTTCCCTTAAATTCATCAGTTGGCACCCATGGGGTATGAGGCCCCGTTAGTGGCATGTATAAAAAAAAGGGTTGTTCTGGATGCTCCTCTGCCCTGGAATCAATAAAACTTAAACCTTCTTCTAAAATTTCATCATGGCAATCTTCAATCCTAAATGAGCTTGACATTTCCCCTTGTCGCCACCAAACGCCTTTCTCCCAGTAGACCGCTTCCTCATTGCTGTGCTTTTTATCCCAGGCATAAGTGGTGTTTTCCAGCCGGGTAGGATAAACATCTGTGGTGAGGATCATTTCAGGATCAATGACATGGTGGTCCTTTAAGAATAAATAAGGAGGAATATCCAAAGAAGCCGGATGGATAAATGAATAATCAAAACCATAGTCATTGGGACCTGAACCAACAGGTTGACTATAATCAACATTTGAATACCCCGATTGGTCATCAAACTGAATTCCTTCTTCATTACCCTTGGCTTTCCAATCCAAACCAAGGTGCCATTTTCCAACAATACCTGTATGGTAACCGGCCTCCTTCAAAAGTGAAGCCAGGGTTTCTCTTCCGGATTCAATAACAGGACCAGCAAAACCGCCAATTCCAAAAGCACCGTTTTCGGACCTGAAAGCATACCTTCCAGTCAAAAAACCATACCTGGAAGGGGTGCAAACTGAGGCACTGGCATGGGCATTTGAAAAACTGATGCCTTCATTTACCATTCGGTCTATAGCAGGTGTTCGAACCCGGGATTCGGGATTCAGGGCGGAAACATCCCCATATCCCATATCATCGGCCAGGATAACGATGATGTTGGGGTTTTTCGGTAGTCGGTTACCCTCCCGTTCTGTAGAACAAGAGCCATAAATAACCATAGTGATCAAAGCAATACTAAAGGGGGTAGAAAATTTGAATTTATTAAAATTCCTTATCATGGGTTTGGATTAATCGTATAAATTTAATGTAAACAATCTTTGAGCTTATAATCTAATAAATTAAAGGCTTATTTCAATGAATATTCGTAAAGTTACTTCCTTTCCGGTGCCTATATTAAATAGCCAGGATCCCCATCTATTAAAAGAGTAAAGAAAAAATCCTAAAAAGTGTCATCGGCTACGGAAATAAAAACGAGGTTTATTTCAACTTCTGGCAATCTTTTATTGCTGCCGTATGTTTTAGAATAGAAATGTTTTAATTTAGGATATGAAAAATGAAGACAAGATCGTAGAACTGTTATCGGAATTACTTTTGAGGCAGGATAAGTCTGAAACTGTCCTCAATAAATTAGTAGAAAATTTCGATAAAATGGGAACTGTTATCAATGAAATGGGAACTGCTATCAATGAAATGGGAACTGTTTTGAATGAAATGGGGACTGTTTTGATTAAGATGTCCGATTCCCAGGAACGATTGATTGCCGTACAGGAAAGACAGGAAAAAATATTGATCAAAATCCTTGAAGTATTGGCTGATGATGTCCCAAAATTCGATGAACTTATCGAGATGGAACAGCTTGAAGGGGGGAAAAAGGTGGTCCTAAGAAAATCAAGGTAATATGATAAAAATAAAATGGAGGTTACCCAATAAGGATTAATACTCAACCTGGAATCCCCCCACAGAAAAGCTCAAGCTGAGACAACCGTTAAATTTTCCTAAACCTGATTTATAATAGGTAATCATCCCCCATCAAGCCTTCCGAAAAAGAATCTTTGCCCAATGGTAAAAGGTTTATGTCATTTCCATAAGGGTTTTAAGGTCAATGGGTTTCAAAGCAAAAAAAAATTCAAGAAATTTTATTTTCTCTATCGTCTTTTTTTAATGATGAAAAATAAGCGGTTGGGGATTTTCCGTATTTTTCCTTGAAAATTTTAGAAAAATGGAAAATGCTGTTGAACCCACATACATAGGCCACTTCACTGATATTACCAGAATTTTCTTTGATCAGCAAGGCACTTCTTTCCAACCGTAGCATTTTTAAAAGTGCACTGGTATTTTCATTGGTAAGGAAAAAACTTTTCTGTACAGATTAGACCTGCTTTGGTTCAATTTCACCAGACTCAATGCTGTAGGGTTAATAAAAACATCACCACCCTCGTGGTAAGGAACCACCATAAAGGTAATTTGACCAGCGGGTAAATTGGTATATACTGCTTCATTTTTGGTGCCAATATCTACCCATTTTTTATCAAAACCCTCCAATTTATACTTGTATTTAACGGATTCAGGATGACCATAGGAAGGACTTGTATTCTCAATGGTAAATTCACTAAACTTAAAAAAACAACTAAACTGATTGATAATCTTACTACCTTGATATAAAAAGGTTTAGCTCAGGAAACCCAGCCTTTCAAAACCAAAGATACTTAAACTGAATCATCACACTATGTCTCTACAAACCACCGCCAAAATCGAATTGGCAGACAACTTCCCCATGCCTGTAGTCCTGGTAAACAGGATTGATATCATCGATATTACCAATTGTTTTATCTGGTTATTGGCATCTGGATTTTGCAGCTGATGATCAGCCCGATTTGGCTAAAATATTTCCTGCTTGGACCTTTGGAGTGGCTATGGAGATCGCTGACCTATTGGCGAATCCAGCCTTTTGTGAGAAAACAACTATAAATCAGTAATGGGACAAATTAAAGGATGAATCGTATTGATTATCAGTTTTTTCCTTAGAAAAATCTGCTTGTTTTAGATAAAAGTTTTGTTGATTGTTAACAACATATTGATAAGCGAAATTCAAAGTGAAAAAAAAATCCATCTACACGTACAAGATCCCTTTAAGATGGATAATTTGGGGATAAGGGAGTGATAATTGGAGCAGGACTACCACTTGGCACTTGCTGTTTAATCCCAAATCCAATCCAAAATTCAAAACGGTTATTTTTTAGGATTGTAATAATCTAATGCATAATCCGGGTTCAAAAGGTTTAACCCTACGTAAATTTTTACCGAGCACTTTTTCTTCTAAAACTGAAAAAATTATGTTTTTAAAATATTATCTTGTCAAAATTCAATGATCCACCTTTCATTCCTAAATCCAAAATCATCTCTTCAAAATTTAATTCACAATTCATAAATCATCATTCATCATTCATCAATCCCAAATCTTCAGGAAATTCAGACTTGATCCTTGGATTAAATTTGAATTCTTCCAAACCCGTCAATCTGATTTTTTTTTCTTTGAAATCAAGGTGATTGGTATTGAGAATATAAACTTTTTCCCGGGGCATCACCGATGACGGGACTTCCAAGACTGCAGACTTTCCCGATTGATACCATGCATCACCGATTTTTTGGCAAATCGGATAAGAGGCTCTTTTGTGCCACTCTTTGGGAAGTGATTCAAGATGGATTTTCTTTATTTCGATCGTTTCGTCAATTTCGATCAGCATCACCTTAAACAGCCCATTCAACCCTTCACTGCTTCGATGGACTACGTTTTCCAAACATGCCAATGACCTGTTCGCTGCCGTGTAAATCACAAATTTTCCTCTTGAATTCCATCTGTTGGGGTTTCCTGATGCATGCAAACTCCCTGCGTAGATTTCCAAACAAATCCGGTAAACCAACATATCATGAAAAATCTCCGTGGGCTATTGCTTCCAGTTCTTCCATGATCAAATCCATGCCTCCGCTTGTCTGTAGAAAATGAAAGGGAACCCTACCATCCAACCCAAAAGCAGGCTTTTTCATCCATCTCATAAATGCCTCAACAGATCCAAATACCTGTTCACCCCTAATCCTAAGTTCATTGAGCTTCAGTACCTGTTCACTTGCTATGGGGTTAAGGTTCTTATTTTCTTTTTGGTAATTTCTAAGCGTTTTGGCAGTAAGGTGAAGAATTTGGGAAAGTTCTTCATTGGATATTAAAAGTGATTCAGCAATCTCAAAAGCCAAATCGATTCCAATTCCTTTTTGGGCATTCATTACAAGCGAAAAATTCCCAATGGATGGCTTACCGGGTTTTTTTTTGGGTTGTTTAATATTCCCTTCCATTATAATTGCTTTTAGTCAATTCAAGGTAAGTGTTTTTTCCTGATTAATTGGAAAAATTTCCCAAAATATCTACTCTTTCTTTTAATTTGAATGAATACGAACCTAACCCTTCTATTCAATGAAACTATATCAGGGGAAAAAGGAATGATTATGTGAATCTTCAAAAGTCGGGAATTCCTTGGGGTACTGAGAACATATTTTTGGTCCACATCAAAAAACCATAAAGGCAATCCAAATAATTTGGGAAAAGAATTGAAATACCGGACAAATTGCGCTACATTAGAGGACAAATTTCTATCGTCACAATGTCCAGAAAATCCTCAAAAGTAAGCGAACCTGCGGTTGTCGCATACCGAAAAGTCACATTATCTGTTCAGGACATTCTGGATGTGGATGTCAGTAGGTTGCGTGAACCTTTGAATCGGGTGGAAACCTTCCGCATTGGTCTCGATAAAAAATCATTTGAAAGCCTTAAGGATATATCCGGACTTGATAATAATACCTTGGCTTCGGCTTTGGGTGTTTCTGCCAAAACACTTCAACGGAAGGAGGTTTTTGATACCGTACAGTCCGAAAAAATGTATGAGCTGGCGGATTTGTATGCCATTGGCCACAACTATTTCGGGAAAGAAGGATTCAGGCGATGGATGGAGCGTCCCCTTTTTTCCATTGGGAATATCAAGCCCATTGAGTTAATCGATGTTTCAGAAGGCCTGGATCTTTTAAAATCAGAAATTATGCGTTTGCAACACGGAATTGCAATTTAACCTGACCCATGAAGGTGTATAGAATTGCGTTGACCAAGTATTGCGATACGAGTGGAGAAGGGGCAAAACTGTACGGTGGAAGGTGGAATTTACCCAGAAATCCGGCTTTGTATGGGGGTTCCTCCGTTTCTTCTTCCTTGCTGGAGCGGTTGACCATAGACGCTGAATTGTTTTCTTCCGAACGTTATGTCCTGTACTCAGTGATGGAATTCGATGTACCCGAAGAAATGGTCCAAATTCAAAATTTAGGTAAATTACCATCAGGATGGAATGCTATTCCCCCTAAGGTTATATCACAGGAATACGGGTCTAATTTGCTGAAATCCGGCCTTCTTTGTTTTGGTGTCCCTTCTATCGTCGATCCAAGCTCCATGAATTTTATTATCAATCCCATATCGGAAAAATTTAATTCCGTTAGGATCAAGGTATATCCTTTACAACTGGATCAGCGGATTGTCAAGTAATAGTTTAGATAACTTAATCAAAACCGAATTAACTTTTCCAACTGGTCGGTACATTCGTGCATTCGTGGCGATTATTTTTTTGCCACCAATGCACGAATGGTTCTACTAAAGGCTATACGGATTTTAACGCTATTTTATCCTGAGATTCCACCTAATTTCAGAAAACACCGTCATTCCCTCCAAACTGCGACTGCAACACCTTTTTACACGCCACAACCCACTAAAAAGGATTCTAGGTGATGTTTTAGCCAGTTTTTTAAAACAATTTTACCCTGAATTCCGGGTTTCTTTAAACCACCTATCATTCGTGCATTCGTGGCGGTTATTTTTTTGCCACCAATGCACGAATGGCTCTATTAAAGGTTTTAG
>JBBDSB010000377.1:0-6273 GCA_040905205.1 Cyclobacteriaceae bacterium | reverse complement strand
CCTGCTTTTGAGTTTAGCCAGCCTGATTAAACCGGAAATTTATACATCTCAGGTAATTACTCATCCATTCTCTTTACCGAAATACTTTCCGCCATAACGATACCTATGCCATTCGAGATATTGGAATAAACCTGCACCGGCTGGGCAAAAGGATCACCATCGTTCCACCATTGCAGGCCGTAGGTAGAATGGAACTGGTAGTAATTCCTTGTCACCACCTTCAGGGTAAATTCTATTTCACCGTCCATTTCTTCATTAAAAAAGGAGCCTTCAATAAACAAATCGATTTTGGCCTCACTGCCATCAAATAATTTGTCATCAATCAACAACTCCCCATTTGTATTAAAATCCTTTTCATAACTTGGATTTTTAGGCTCCAGATAAAGGGGATAATTGTCTTCGTAATATACGTAATTGCCGTCCTGATCCGTGTAAGTATACTCTCTGTAATATTGAGCTGAAATTTCATAATAGTTTTCACCCACAGGGTCATCAAAAGTCAACTGAATATTATCCCTTGAAGACCAGGAATCTACCTGTACCTGACCTTGATAAACGAGGTTTTTGATGGGAACGATAGTCGGAATAATCTCATTGGCAGTGACCGGCTCATATCCCTCTACCAGCACTTCGATCTTGTATTCATTCCCTTCCGAAATCATGTGGTCCAGCGTGATGTACTCTCCGGTGGCTTCATCAAAGCTGAGCTGAAATGTTTCTCCCTGATGGATCAGCTTTACTTCAGCATCCCTGATGGGCTCAAACTCCCAATTGTTATCCAGAATGTGCTTGCTGTAGGTTACCCTCACTTTAGGAAAGGTATTGTGTGCGAGACTGGAATTGACCGTAACCTGGGGCTTCTCAAAAGGAATATCAATATCCACCGTGGTCTCACAGGAGGAATAGACAAAAAGAATCCCAAGGATCATCAGGGATCGGAAAATTTTTAATTTTTGTGGAACGGCCATGAGGATCAAAATTAGAATTTAAAACTATAGGAAAAGGAGGGGATAACGGGAAAAAGACTGTATTGCATCACTTTCCGGTTGCCCTGCCTGTCACTGCCCAGGTCCATAAAGAATGGATTCATGCGATTGTATACATTATAAATGCCCAGGGTCCATTTTCTTTCCCCCCACCTTTTGGTTTTCCACCAGCTAAAACTCAAATCCAACCGATGGTAATCCCTGTTCCTGAAATTATTTCTGCTTTCGTAATATTCCACATTGGGCCTGGAAAAACCTCCATACCTGCTTACTTCCAATCCCTCATACCGCTGCGTAGGGAGAGAAACCGCATTGCCTGTACCATACACCCAGGCCAGTGAAAAATCTTTATTGTCCCTCCACTCATGGGTGAGGGCAAAACTTACATCATGCCTGCGGTCATACTTGTAGGGAAACCATTTGCCAAAATTAACCTCATCAAATCTCCTTTCGGTATTGGAAAGGGTATATCCCAACCATCCCGAGACCTTTCCAACTTTTCGCTGAACCAGGATTTCCGCCCCGTAACTCCGACCCTCTCCTACGGCTACTTTGTCCTGCCAGTCCTCATCCAGGTTGAGGTAGGTGGCTCCATCTTTGTACTCAATCAGCCCATCCATGGTCTTGTAGTAGGCTTCCAGCGTTATTTCAAAACCCTTGAAATTACGTACCCCTCCCAGTGCCACCTGCATGGCTTCCTGTGGACCTATTCTTGGGGTGGCCGGCACCCAAAGGTCGGTGGGCAGTCCCAATCCTGCATTGGTCAGGAGGTGGATAAACTGGGTCATGGTCACAAATGAGGCTTTGATGGAAGTGCTGGAATTCACCAGGTACCTGGCTGCAATCCTTGGCTGAACACTGTTATAATGTTGGTCTCCAGTGAGAAAGCCCGAATAATGAAGTCCCAGGTTGGCCTTTAACCTTGAACTGAGGTTAATATCATCTTCTGCATACAGGGCATATTCCACAGAATTGAGTTCATCGGCACCCAACCGCAGGTCATTTTCCGCTTCGGTGCTTTTGCTGGCATACACACCCGGAGAAAATTTATGGAAAATCACATTGGTACCGAACCGGATATAATGGTCCGGATTGGGAATATAGTCGAAATCCGATTTGACCGCCCAATCCCTGATACCTGAAAAATACTGCTCCGAGTAAACATTGGTTTCATCCACTCCAAAGCCTGTCATTTTTTCCTCATAATTACTGAACAGATCAAACTTATACCTGCTATGGGTAAAAGTATGGTTACTGAACAAACGGCTGTTGATGACATTGTTCCAGCGCAAGGCAGTGATGAAATTGCCCCATTTCAGGCCGAACTCTTCATCGTAATCCGTCCTTTCATTGTTATTGACATAGAAGTCCTTGTATCTGGAATAAGCCTTGTCGTCCCCGGAATAAACGCTCAGGTACAGCCTGTTTTTATCGTTGACAATATGGTTGATCTTGCCGTTCAGGTCATAGAAATAATAGCCTACATTTTCATTGCCAGAGGTGGCCGCTTTGATGATGGGCCTGGCCAAAATATCCAGGTAGGTTCGCCGGGCCGAAAAAATAAAGGAGGTCTGGTCTTTTTTGATTGGGCCTTCCACGGTCACTTTGGAGGCTATCAATCCAATTGAGCCCTCTCCTTTAAACTCCTGCATATTGCCTTCTTTCATGCTCACATCAATCACGGAAGACAACCTCCCACCATACCTGGAAGGAAAGCCACCTTTGATCAACTCAACATTGTTAATGGCATCGGCGTTGAATATGGAAAAGAAGCCAAAAAGGTGCGAAGCATTGTAAACCGGTACCCCGTCCAGTAGAATCAGGTTTTGGTCCGGCCCTCCTCCTCTGACATATAAGCCGCTTCCTCCCTCAGTACCGGATTGCACTCCGGGCAGCAGCTGCAATACTTTAAATACATCCACCTCTCCCATCAGGGCTGGCAATTCTTTGATCTGTTTGATAGGAACATTGATAGAACTCATCCGGCTAACTTCCTGGATCTGGTCCATTTCCGAGGCGGACACCACCACTTCCTCCAGGTTGCCATCTGGCATTAAGCTTACATTGATCACCGTATCATTGCTTGCTTTTAGCCTGATATGCTGGGTTTGAAAACCCACAAAGCTGAAAAACAGGTCCAGACTATCACTATTGGTCGTGTAACTGTAAAAACCAAACTGGTTGGCTACGGTACCTTTATGCGAAATTTTATCATAAATATTCGCACCTATCAGGTGTTCTCCAGTACCTTCTTCCTTGACCGTGCCGCTAACGGTTATTTTTTGAGCCAGACCAGGTAGGTTTAAACCAAAAAGTAAAAGTATAAAAATTAAATTTTTCATATGATCAACAGCATAAATTAACAATATAATAACCTGAAAATTTTTGTGAATTTAATTGAAATAAGTAAAATAAAACGAGTTATTAAAAACAATAAAACTATTTAGGGCAACCCCTATTTCCCCCAGTTCCATAATTAAGTGGTGTTCTGAATTTTCTCCCTGTATAAAGTAATAATCATTTAACCCTAAATCAATTGCTTCATTCAGGTCCTCCTGAATGAGACGTAGCTAAAATCAATAATGCTACACCTATCATGCAACCATTTTTAAAAAAATAAAAAATATAGTACTGGCAATTTTAAAATCCCATCATCCCAGTTTTCCTTACCCATCGGTTTTTTCTGTATTTCCCCTATCGAAACCTTTTTCTCAAAAAAAGCAAGGTGCCGAAGCCAATAGCTGAAAGGAGCATCAATAGCAAACCCTGGCCCGGATTACCCAATAAAAAACTACCGGTGCCAAACAAAAAGGCATAGACGCCGGTAATCCCGGCTGCAAAGGCCAATACCGCCGCCTGAAAGTCAAAATAATGGGATGGAGCAGCCTGTTCCCCATTTTCCTTCATCCATCCGTAAACCCTTTTCCATCCCTCCCCCGGGGCATTGGTTTTGCGGACAAATGCCTTCAACACCCCTTTATCCGTGGCAGGTGTCAACAGGGCTGCCAGGATCCAACTTGCAGTGGTAAGCAGGATACCAATGATCAACTCAGCCGAATTGGATAGGGGAGCAAACAAATAATCGTGAAAGAACGCAAAATACAGGGCTATCAGAAAAGAAACGCCCATGGCCACGATCTCACTCAGGGCATTGATCCGCCACCAATACCACCTCAAAATATAAATCAATCCTGTACCCGCACCAATCTGCAGCAAAATCCCAAAAGTCTGCAGGGCATTTTCCAACTGCAGGGCCACATAACCTCCCACAACCATAATCAGTACCGTTGAAAGCCGGCCTATGGCAATCAGGTGTTGCTGTGAGGCAGCAGGACGAATAAATCTCAGGTAAAAATCATTGACCACATAGGAAGAACCCAGGTTGAGCATGGTGGACAGGGTGGACATGTAGGCTGCCACCAGGGAAGTCACCACCAGCCCCATAATCCCAACAGGCATAAACGAAAGCATGGCCGGATAAGCCAAATCATCCTGAACAATCGCAGGGTCCACACCCGGAAAAGCCTGCTGCAATGCCTTCAAATCCGGAAAAACAATGATGCTGCACAGGGCTACAATGATCCAGGGCCAGGGCCTGATGGCATAATGGACGATGGTAAAAAACATGACGGAAGAAAGAGCATTTTGCTCGTCCTTTGCTGCCAACATCCGCTGAACAATAAATCCACCTCCTCCGGGTTCCGAACCCGGATACCAAACCGACCACCATTGGATAAACAGGGGGACCAAAATACCGTAAGAAATATTTCCTTATCGGAAAAATCAGGTATAAAGTTCAGCTTCCCCACCACCATCTCGTGGCTTACCAAATTATCCAGGCCCCCTACTGCGGGATGATTAACCGCTACCCAGGCGGCAGCCGTGGCTCCTGCCAGGGATAAAATAAACTGAATAAAATCAGTAAACACGACTCCCCTTAATCCTCCCAGAGAGCTATAGATGACCGTGACCAATCCGGAAACCATCAGCGTGGCCATTGGACTGATACCGAGCAAGACAGTCCCGATTTTGATGGCTGCCAGGGATACTCCTGAAATGATGACTATATTAAAGAATACACCCAGATAGATTGCCCGGAATCCCCTGAGAAAAGAAGCTGCCTTTCCGCTGTACCTCAATTCATAAAATTCTATATCCGTCAACACGCCCGACCTCTTCCAAAGTTTGGCAAAGAAAAATACGGTGAGCATGCCCGTCAATAAAAAACTCCACCAAATCCAATTGCCCGATATACCGTTTTTTCTGACGATATCCGTCACCAGGTTTGGCGTATCCGTAGAAAATGTGGTGGCCACCATGGAAGTACCCAATACCCACCAGGGCAAGTTGCCTCCTGCCTTAAAAAACTCATTGATGTTTTTTGCTGATTTCCTTGAGCTATACAAGCCAATAGCCAAAGAAAGGACGAAAAAAGAAAGTAGAATCAGCCAATCTATCCCTTGTAATAACATGTCGGGAAAATAAGGGTTAATGGTTAAAAAATTATCCGGAAGGACTTAAAAACAACCTTTCAGCAGACGTGGGGATGGTGTAATCATTTGATGGTTTGATGTGTCCTGTTATTCATTATGGAGTTCTCTTATTTTGAACCATATAAGGCATGTAAGGGAATATAAGGTTTGGGTTAGGTCCAGGAAAAAAATCCGTGAAAATCTGTGCTCATCTGTAGTAAAACAAAAATATCCACCACGGATTACTCCCATTCACGCCGATAAAATCAATAGCAACCCCACTTACATGTTCTTCTATCCCTTATGTGGTTCCCCCCTTTTTTGCCCTTTTTACCTTTATTCGTCCCTCCAGTTCCATTATTCGATGAATTAACCCGTCAGCTGTTTTTTGATGGTAGCTGTCAAAAGTAATACGGGAATTGCGGACATGAGGGGTAGGGTAAGTTCCCTGATGGTAAAGCAGCCTTTTAAAAAAATGGATGGAAATCTCCAGGTGTTGGTTGGAAAAAGCCAGGACCGGAAGAATGCGTAGAAAGAGTGCCTCTGCCTCGGTTGATTTCTTTTTCATCCAAAGACGGTAAATTTCAGTGTACACCCAATGCATACCGGTTGGCATAAAGGCATGCACCCCTCGTTCCAAGCCCTCGATCATCTGTGTTACCGCCCAACCCCCGCTAACATTCAAAAGACCATTGGTCAGGGAAAGTATTCTGGAATATTTGTGCCCGGCCGGAACCGTTTCGATCTTCAGGCATTTGAATGCCTCCACGCTATCGAATAATTCGCAGATAAGGCTTTCAGGCAGACCATAGCCG
>JBBDSB010000376.1:0-1070 GCA_040905205.1 Cyclobacteriaceae bacterium | reverse complement strand
TTAAGGCTATATTGACCGGATCAATTTTATCATCCGGAAATGAATAGGCACCATAACCATACAGGTCTTCTTTAAACCCGTCCACCTGCCATTTATCGCACAGATTTACATACCATTCCACAGCTTGTTCATTATGCGCATCGAGCAGATAGACACTATCTGTGGGAAAACCTATTTTATAAAGCTTTGGCTTCCCATTTTCTTCCAGAAAATAGTTCTTTTCAAGCCCTTCATTAGTAAAGGGTCCATTGTGAATAAAGGAGATGCGTAAACCTATAAAAAATTGGATTCCTTTATCCCTGAAGTATTGTTTAAATGCTTCGGGGTCCGGATACTTCTCTTCCCCCCACATGCCAAAGCTTGTGGTGGCTTTATATTTTTCATCGGTTAAGGGCCAAAATCCAGAACCAATAACCATCCATTTTAGCGGATAGCCTAACTCCAGATAGTGATCGATATCGGCCTTAACGGTTTCTGCTGCTGTTTTCCAGGCAAGTGCACCCCAAGCCTCCCAGCCTACACCGTAAAAATCGAAAGCTGGTTTCATTACAGGAAACCCTTTCTCATTCCTGGCTTGAAGAAAATTCGAATAAATGGTTTTCGGATCCCCAAAGAAATAGTACAATGAAGTTATTTTATCCGTGTGACGGCTTCCCTGGATGATTTCATCTGAGGTGCTTACAATGATTTTTGAACCCGGATCAATATTGATCATACCAAAATGATGAAGCGGATAAATGGCAAAATTACTGACCATGCGGGAAGCATAGCCGTTGGTTGAATTAAAATCGTAATTTGCAAATCCCGTGATTTCTGTCTGAAATTTACCATTATTCTCAGGTAGCCTCTGCCACCAATTGGTCAATACATCACCCAATCCATATCCAGGACCTACTCCTGCAGAACGCAGCGCCATTGCCGTTGCTTTGTTATCCGGGTTTTCCATCTCAAAAAGAGCAGTTTCCTTTTCCAGCTTTAATCGGAGAATTATTTTCCTATTGTTTTCCAGGCTTATCTCAAAAGCATACAACCCACCCGTTTCTCCCAGGTATTTCGTCGACTCAGCTTGT
>JBBDSB010000375.1:0-6290 GCA_040905205.1 Cyclobacteriaceae bacterium | reverse complement strand
ATATCCATAATCAAATCGTTTTTGCATCAATTTCCTGCCTGCCGGTAGGCAAGGTATCGTATTGTTTATGTGTCACTATGAATCTTATGAAAATCACCTGGAACTCATAATCAATCGCCACTACTAATCTGTAATCATTGCCTTTAATGTTAAACACTACTCTTCCATCTCCAACAATCCTTGAATTTTTATATTGATCCTTCAGGTCATTAGAATTTGTTCTGGAAGGGCGTGGTGGTTCTTTGGCTGACGTGATACAGCTAGGAGACAGCGGGTCCTTCCGGAACCATACACTTCCTTCCCTGACCGGATATTATTAAAAGTACAAAATATAATATTTTCCGGGACCCCCGATGGATCCAAGGTGTTGTTGCACTTAGTGCTTTCCGCAGTTGATTTTAATAATCCTGAATTAAAACTTCTGTTGGGATTTTCAAACTGGCATTTAACTTTCGGATCATATCTAAAGTTAATTTGCGCTTTTTATTCATTATTTCGCTTACTCGACTTTTAAACCCGATCATTTCTACCAAATCTTTTTGTTTCAATCCCATTTGTTCCATTCTGAAATTAATTGCAGATATTGGGTCTGGCATTTCGATTGGGAAATTTTTATTTTCATAATCATCAATTAAAATCGATAAAATTTCAAGTTCGTCACCTTCTTCTGTTCCTTTTTTAGCATCGAAAATAAATTCTAAGCGTTCAAGTGCATTTTTATAATCAGCTTCATTTCTTATAGGTCTTATTTCCATTTTAGATTTCGTTTGCGTTAATTTTATCGTATTCAGCGTGAGTTCCAATAAATCGAATCCACGCGAGTTGATATTCAAAGTTGAATTTTACAATCAGTCGGTAATCGTTTCCTTTTATGTTGAAAACTATTCGATTATCCTTTAAAATACTCGCATTGGGATATTCAGATTTAAGTTCGTTAATCGTTTTCCAATTCGACTTTTCAGTTTCTCGATACCACGTTCTCAACTGAAGTTCACAGTCAGCGTGTTTAATCCAAAAGTCTCGTAAAGTTCCTCTCGAAAATATTTTCAATTCAAATTATTTAATACAAATATAATCAAAAAAGTTACCATTATGATAACTTTTAATTCTTTTTAGCATTAAGGACAACTTGTACATATATTTACCAAAGGTATATAAAACCAGCAAAAGGGAACTAGCCCCATGTACCTTATTGCTACTTAACAGAAAGCATCCACTGCACCAAACCCTCCCCCTTTTTTTGCGCTTTCAAATTAATCATTTCGGATTAGGAGAAAAGCGGCATTCTAACATTTTTTTGAATGTCAGCCTTGCCCGGTACTTTCTTTTCTTGGGAAATAAGCGGTTTCGTTCAGGCTCAATGGTAACTGAACAGAGTGGCTATCACAAATCCGGCGAATCTGATTACATTTCCTACAAAGAAATATCTTATATGGATGAATATTTTACCCTGGATAAGCCCCAGGCGAGCGCCAGGCCGGAAATCATATCCCAGATGCCCCACCATCCGGCGATGATAGCCATGCCTCCCAGCCCATCAAAAAAGTTGAAAATCAACACCAAAGCAATGCCTGAATTTTGAATTCCTGTTTCTATGGTGATCGTTTTTTTATCCGGAAGGGATAAGCCAAAAAGCTGTCCCAGGCCATATCCTCCCCCATAAGCAAGGGAATTATGCAAAAGCACAATGAAATTAATGAAATGAATGTATTCCAGAAAAATATCAAAATTGGCAGCAAATGCACCTTACTGTACATCATCGTATCCTTATGCCAGGCTTTGCCAATAAATGGCAAAATAGGCCTCCATGGCACTAAATAACCCATATACAGGCAATCTGCTAAAAATCTTTACCCGCTATTGTCTTCCAGCCTTCGGGCCACTGCCATAAGTTATAGAAATAATTCTGAAAAAAGATACCAAACTCCTTTTTGAAACACCTGGAGAAATATAAAGAGGTAGAAAACCCTATAAATGTACATCCTCCGACCTGTTGTGGTATATCCGAAGGATTCCTTGATGTGAATTCCCACAGCAAGGCATGTTGACATTTTTTTGAATGTCAGCCTTGTCTGGACATTTCTGTTCTTTGGAAAAAAGTGGTTTCGTCCCACCGGCCCATCTGCAAGTGATACCGGTACTTCTAAATTTCGATGGTATATATAGCGTTTTAGCGCTTAGGCAATAGGACGAAGTAGAAATACCCCCTGAAATAACGCATTCGGTTAAGACATTTTGTGCATTTTATCACAACGCATCCATGCTATCTTATTCCCTCAAAACCTGCCCGACCAAGTCATTCAACCAGAGTTACCTACAATCCAGTGAACTGGGGCGGAGCGTTAAGAAATGGCCCCTTTGGGTCATTTTAGCGACGAGCCGGGATGCAGGGAAGCTACAGCCTGTCCCGATTTATCGGGAAGACCCGTACGCCGGGTGGTGTGAGAGCCTCAACCTGAGCCATTTGGCTTAGGTCGGGCTACTCGATTGTGTGTTCGTGGTTAATTTAGTTACCACATTCCTTAAGAAATGATAAAACTGTTTCATTATAATCATCGGCATTATCTTCATGAGAAATATGAGAAGCTCCCTCAATTGTTTTTCGTTTGGAGTTTGGCATTAATTGCATTAATCTATCCAAAAGTAATTGAAATATTTTAGGACTGTTTTGCCCTGAAATTAACAAAGTCGGAATTTTAACAGCTTGAATTCTACTTTTATCTAATTGAGGAAACCCAGATCCAACAAATTCAGCCTTAACCACATTTTGATATACTTGCTCCATTCTAGAATCAGATAAATTCGCAAAGGCATTTGCACCAAGTGTTGCCCTCCCAAATATTTCAACAGCTTTTTTTACATTGTCGTGTTTAATTTCTTTGGTGGCGGGTTCAATTCCTGTAGCTCCTAATTTAATTAATGCGAATGCTGTTAGTGGTCTTGAAAAAAGAAGTTTCAGGATTTCTATGGGCTTTGGAGTATTGCTCACATATAATGTAATTACAGGTGGCTCTGATAAAGTTAAACTTTGAATAAATTTCTGGGATTTCATTGCCAACATTAAACAGATAAAGGCACCATAAGAATGTCCAATTAGATGAACGGGCTTGTTTTGCTGCTTTAGTAGTTCTTCTAAGTCATTAATATGCTGATGCATTGAATAATCTTGCTGATCAGATATCTGTTCATTTGGCCAATGGTATCTTCTACTATAAGAAATTGTATGGAAGTTTTTACTAAACTCTTCTTGTTGTTTTTGCCAAGTTCGATAATCACTAACAGAGCCATGTACAAATACAACCGTCTCACCTGTACCCTTTTCAATGAATTCAAAAATGTAGTCATTTATTTTCATTTCTTCTGGTTTTAGGTTATTCGAATTATAGGATACGATATTGTTTCATTTTATGATGGTTTCTGTTTCTCATTTCCCATGACACACAACTTGCATATCTATTAACTAAAGGTATATAAATCCATCATAAGTGTGATAAATCTGTATACCTTGTTGGTACTTTATGGAAATCACCCACTGCACCCAAGCCTCCCCTTTTCTTTGCACTTTCAAATTAATCATTTCGGATAAAGAGGCAAGCAGCATGTTAACATTTTTTTAAATGCCAGCCTTGCCCAGTACTTTCATTTCCAGAGCAGTAAGCGGTTCTGTTCATAGGGTTGGTTCCTTGATTTTCGAAATTTTTGCTATATAACAGCCTCACCGACAACTGGTACGGGTATTTTTGAAGTCCCAAAAGGGCACTCTGGACTACACCTGAGGTCTTTATAAATGGAGGCATGGACTGAAAACTGACAAGCGGCCACCAAAAACTGACAGGCTTGAATATAAAATATCGAACGTTTCGGTTCGGAAGTCGGCTTTTGAACCTCAAAACCGAAGGTTTTTACCAAAAACAGACAGCTCTCCTTTCTAAAAAAAATCAGCACTGACAATTTTTCCGAAATTTTTTCATTTTACAAAAAAATGGGTACTTCTGAGGTCAAATCATTCAATTTATAGCCCCGCATGTCAGAGTTTTTTATTCAAGGCTTAGATTTTTTTGTGAACCCTGTTATGTTTTTGGCAGCCTGTTGAATTTTTTTGGTGAAGCGTTTCACCTAAAAGCTGCGGCGTTTATCAATTATATTCAGGCTTGAATGGCTGAGGCAGATCGTTGAATTTCAGAAATGAGGCGGGGATTACCCGAATTGCAACGGTGGGGTTCTGAAGCCGGGCATTGGGGTCCGGAAGAGGTGTTAACCTGAGAGTTCGATTTTAGATCACGTTTATTTTGTCAAGCAGTACCCTCCTTATAATAAATACAGAAAAAGCAGATCAGGTAAATCCCCCTTTATAAGAAGGCATATCCTGTTCCGCCCAAAGTCGGGAGGGTTTTTTTCGCAACGTCTCAAAAATCAGATTTGTTATAAGTTGATATTCCCGTTGAAATCCCCCTTTTTCCCCCTTTAAAAGGGGGATTTGCTGAAAATGAGATTTGGGTTAATTCTTGTATGCTTTGCGTTATTAGAGAATTAACCATTTGCTTAGGAAAGGATTAGCACCCAAAATTCGTACTATTAACATAGAATCCCAGGTTAGTAACTTTATTATTCGTGCATTAGTGGCAATAAATCAATTATAGCCCGCCACCCCTTGTTATCTCAGTCGTACCAACCTTCCTATCTTATAGTAGATGATGAAAATAATCAGAAACGGACTTACCCATTGGAACGGTCAACTTTTTGACCTATATTCACCATTTAGGGCACAAGATTTAAAAGCCATACCCTTTTCAATATGGCCAAATACAAATCCATTATGCTTCAAAAAAAATACCATGAATTCACATTTAAATATCGCTTTTCTTCTTATTGCCTTGCTTTTTTGCTCCCTATCCAAGTCAATAAAAGCGCAAACATCTTTCTCCTTTGTCCAACTTTGCGACACCCAACTGGGCATGGGAGGCTATGAACATGATGTGAAAACATTCAAACAGGCCGTTAAACAAATCAATGAGCTGGATGCCGATTTTGTCGTCATCTGTGGAGACCTGGTGCATGATGCCAGCGACAGTACCTATGCGGATTTTAAAATTATCCGGGAAGGTTTTACCATCCCCTCCCACTTGGTGTCCGGTAACCATGATGTGGGCAATGTTCCAAATGACACCAGTCTTCAGTATTATCGGAAAACCATCGGACAGGATTATTACCAGTTCCAACATAAAAATCATGCTTTTATCGTGACCAACACCCAGTTGTGGAAAGCCCGGGTGGAAAACGAATCCGAAAAACACCACCAATGGGTAGAAACTACCATCAAAAGGCAAAAAAATGAACAGAATCCCACCTTCGTTTTGGGGCATTATCCCCTTTATACCGAAGATCCGGAAGAAGAGGAACACTATTACAATCTGCCGGACACAACCAGGAAGCGGTTATTGGAATTGTTTGTGGAAAACAATGTGGCGGCCTATCTGTCCGGCCATACGCACAAGCTGACGGTGAACCATTACAAGCAAATCCAAATGGTAAGTGGCGAGACCACCAGTAAGAATTTTGACGACAGGCCCCTGGGCTTCAGGCTTTGGCAGGTTTCGGCGGATACCATCAAAAACCATTTCGTACCTTTAATATTTCCAAAAGAGGATTAGACAAGGAAAAAACCTATGTAAGTCCCATGTGTATTCATAAGACTTATGGGCTTCCTTATAATTCCTAAAATGCCTTATATGGTTCCAATTTGATTCGGGAAGATTGCATTTATTGCCTGGTCGCTTCCGATGTTTTTTGAAATGAATGCTTTTGTTTTCCTGAAGGGGCATGTACCTTTCTAAGGGTGGGGTCAATACATGGCAACCGGATGGGTTTAGAACATGCCTTGCAATTCAGGTTCCACGACCATATCATACATGATGATGCCTAATAACCAGAGTTCGAATTATATACTTACCGATAAGATATGGTCAAGCAGCACCTTCCTTGAAATAGACACAGAAAAAGCAGATCAAGTAAATCCCCCTTTAAAGGGGGTATGGGGGATTTTTTCGCTAAAGTCCCATATATAAATTCGTTAAAAGTTATTATTCCCGTTGAAATCCCCCTAACCCCCTTACTTAAGGGGGAGTTGCTGAAAATGAGATTTGGGTTGATGCTTAGATGGTTTGCGTTATTTTGCAATTTCCAATTTGCTTGGGAAAGTTTTAACACCAGCAATTCGTACTATTTTATAATCGAACTCAGTTCATCAATGAGCGGTGCTCCTATTAGCTATTTTGATAACAAATGTCAGA
>JBBDSB010000374.1:33664-35402 GCA_040905205.1 Cyclobacteriaceae bacterium | reverse complement strand
TTTTTATTAATATTATATACTGAAAATAATCTATAAAATGAAAATTAAAGAATTTAATAATAGGAAAGTACCTGGTTGAAAAACTAAACTAACGGGGATTAGACCCCGGCCAACATTTGGCATGAAATTTAAAAACCTGTTGCTGGCAAAGCCAACTTAATTACCCAATTGCTTCAGTAATCAAATTATAATCATCAGATTTTGTAGGGGAGATTTTTGACTGGACTTGAATGATTATTTCAAACTCCGGGAAAAAGCATGAATTTTATTGATTCATGTTGGGTAAATTATCATGACAAAAAAATAAAAAACCTATACCTACCACCAACTAAATAAAATCTAAATGAATACAGTTTTATCAAAATTAATCCTGTGTTGTAGCTTATTACTATTCAGTTTAAATATACATGCTGCCAACTATTATTTCTCGGATAAAACGGGGAATGATTCCAGAAGTTCTTCTCAGGCTCAAAATCCAGACACCCCCTGGAAATCCATCAGTAAGTTAAACGCCTTTTTTACCGATCTCAATCCTGGAGATAAGGTGTTTTTTAAAAGGGGCGAGGTTTTCTCAGGGGAAATTATTCTGAATAACTCTGGCTCATCGGACAGGCCCATTATCATTGGAGCTTATGGTACCGGATCAAAGCCTGTAATTACCTCTATAGTACACTTGACCAACTGGAAATCTATAGGCAACGGTATTTTTGAATCTTCCCATCCCGATCTTGACTTTAATGAATTGAACGTAGTTCTCCTCAACAACGAAAAGCAGGAAATGGGGCGTTACCCTAACAGCGATGCCCCCAACAAGGGCTACCTAAACTATGAATTCTCTTCCGGCAACCAATCAATTACAAGCAAGGAATTAAATGCTTCCCCAAATTGGTCAGGAGCCGAGGTAGTTGTCCGGAAAAATTTTTGGGTTATAGACCGACACCGAATTACCAACCATTCCGGAAATACGGTAAATTATGCCCCAAACCCCGAATCCTCCTACCATCCGACGGCTAATTATGGGTTCTTTATACAAAATCATGTGAAGACATTGGATAAATTGGGGGAATGGTATTACAATTCATCATCCAAAAAATTCAATATGTATTTTGGCAATTCCTCCCCAGGTTCTCCTTCCGTGGAGGTCAGTACTTCTGATCATATTGTGACCAATTCTAAATCCACCAGTAATATCGTGTTTGAAAACCTTCATTTCAGGGGAGCCAATAAAAACGTACTATTCCTGGAAGGTGGAAGCAATATCAAAGTTTTGGCCTGTGATATCGAATATGGAGGTGATAATGGCCTTTTTATGAATGGAATAGTGGATTTTGAAATAGCTAATTCCACGGTGATCGGATCTGGCAACAATGGTATTTTGTTGGGCACGAGCAAAAATGCCATTGTCCGAAATAATTTGGTGAAAGACACCTACTTATTACCAGGCCTTACCCGGGGAGGTGATAACAGAGGTGTATCCATCTCTACAACCAGTGACAATAACCTTATAGAAAATAACCAGGTCATCAATTCAGGCTATATTGGAATTCGATTTGGCGGTAATCAGACCATCGTCAGAAACAATCTCATCAATTATTTTTGTTTGACAAAAAACGATGGCGGCGGGATCTATGCATATGGCAGCAAGTCAACAACTCATTCCGGAAGAAAAGTATCCAATAACATCATATTAAATGGAATAGGGGTAAAAGAAGGATCCAATCTTAGAAATCATCTGAGT
>JBBDSB010000374.1:0-33564 GCA_040905205.1 Cyclobacteriaceae bacterium | reverse complement strand
GCCTCACCCTCGTCGGATGATTTTAGATTTAATACCCTACTTAAACTAAAAAGCAGTACCGAACACCAGACTTTTAATTTAAAAACCTGGCAAAGCAGCCAAAAACAGGAACCAAATGGGAAATTTTCTTCCTATAAACAGGCACCCTATATGGTGAAAGAAATCAACGGGGAAAACAAATATGATAACTCCGAATTTAACAGCCATGTGAGAAATGTAGGATGCAACAATTGTGACCCAAATTGGGGTAATTCAGGAAAGCTGGATGGAGGGACATTGAAAGTTTCATTTTCAGAACACGGTCTGCTTTCGATGGGTATTGGGGAAGTGAAAGAAGGGAAAAAGTATGTGATGAAATTCAGTACAATCGGTGATAAAAACATCCCTTTAACTGCCTATGTGAGACAGAGCGGTTCGCCTTGGCAACAGATATCCGGGCTTCATACGATAGAGGTCTCCTCTAAGAGGCAGGAACATGAATTAATATTCTCTCCAAAAGTGGGGATGGACAATTCCAGGGTAGAATTTAGATTAAGTCAGAAGATGGATGCCAATGTTTGGATGGACAATTTGGAATTTTATGAAATCGATCATGAAGAAATTAAACAGGAGGATTTTTTACTTTTTGAATACAATGCCACACAAAGCAAGAAAACCATACCTTTAAATGGGGACTATGTTGATGCAAAGAATGGGGAATTTTCCAATAAGGTAGTACTTGATCCCTTTCAATCCGTCCTTTTATTGAAAACCTCCGCGAGCTCTTCGGAACCCGAGCCTGATCCCTACCCTGAAATCCAAATTGAATCACCTGCAAACAACAGCGAATTTAGGGCCGGGGAAGAAATTGAAATCAATGTAAAGGCAAGTCTGAAAGAGGGCTCCATCAAAAGGGTCGACTTTTTTAATGATGGGAAACTGATCGGTTCCTCTAATGATGCTCCATTTAGTTATATCTGGAAAGAAGCCAATGTGGAGGAAATCAAATTGTCCGCTGTGGCGATCGGCGATAACGGAAACCAAAAAAATTCGGACATAATTTTGTTAAATGTACTTCCTGCCCCAGTGACAAAGGACATTGACCAGCCAAGTGATAGGGATTTTTCCCTTTTCCTCAATGTAGGAAGCGATGTAAATACGAGTTTGGAGGATATTAATTTCCATGGGGAATCGAATTCAAACATTTATTACAATTCCTCCAAAACCCATTTTAACGAAATTTCCAGCACCCAACTTTTGTTCCAATCTGAACGGTTTGCTAAAAAATTGGTCTACCGTATTCCAGTGCCAAATGGTACCTATAGCGTTCAAACCCTCCACAATGAAACTTATTTTGGGAAAAAAGGACCCACTAAGGAAAAAGGAAGAAGGGTATTTGATATTCGTTTAGAGGGAAAAACTGTCAAGGATAATCTTGATCTGTTTGAGGAAAGTGACAACAACCCGGTGATATTGACCTTTCAAAATATAAAGGTTACAGATGGCCTTTTAAATCTGGAACTGATCAGCTCCGAAAACAATGCAACCCTCTCGGGACTAATCGTTCAGGACATATCTTTACCTTCTCCTGAAATTAAAGTGGCCGAAACTTCAAGTCCTGCAGGCGATTTAACGGATTTGGACATGCTGCCTGAAAACCTGCAAAATTCGATTCTATTAAACATCGGAAGCGATTTAAGTGTAAATTATCTTGGGCAGAGTTTTATGGGGGACGAAAATGGAAATCATTTTACCAACACCAGAGTATATGTAAACACCAAGGCAAGTGAACTTGAATTATTCCAGACAGAGCGGGTTGGTAAAAACCTTGTTTTTGAAATGCCAATTTCCAATGGAATATATAAGATTATCACTTACCATAATGAATTATGGTTTGGTTCAGACGGGGATGGTCCTGCCGCCAAGGAAGGTAACCGGGTCTTTGATATCACTATGGAAGGAAAAACTTTAAAGAGGAAATTTGATATTTTTAAAGAGAACAAGAACCTTCCCATTGCATTGACTTTTGACAAAATCACCATCACAGATGGTGAGCTCAATATAGAAATGAAGGCCAGTTCAGATCATGCTACGATTTCAGGAATCGCCATTATCCCCATAAGCGAAGAAGCTATTTCTAAAGAGTTGGATCCAGCAAAGCCCATTTATTTAAATACCGGAACCAAATCCTCCACCACATTTGATAAAACCAATTTCCTGGGAGATGTGGCAGACAACTTTCATAATTCCTCTAAAACAAACCTCAACTCCTCCGTAACAAATATCAAACTGTTCGAATCAGAAAGATATGCGAAAAATTTAAGTTATGACATACCAATTGAAAATGGGCGTTATACCGTTTTAACCTATCACCATGAATTATGGTTTGGATCTTATGGCCCCTCAGCCAAAGCAGGAAGAAGGGTCTTTAACATTTCTTTGGAAGGAAAATTGGTCAAATCAAATTTTGACATTTTCCTGGAAAGTAGAAACCAGCCTATTGTCTTAACCTTTGAAGATGTCGAGGTAAAGGACGGCGTTTTAAATATTGACTTAGATGCTTCCGTAAACAATGCCACCATTTCAGGATTGGCTATCGTTCCAAAAAGCAGCAAAAGTTTTCTCCCATATGCCAACTTACGGGAATTACCTGATGAAAGTGAAATGGCCAACTTCCGAAAAAGCAATCCAACAACAACAACTGAAATAACAAAGGGCAGGGTAAGGTTATATCCCAATCCCGCATCTTGGGAAGCCAAGGTGAAATTCAACCAGGATGTAATTTTGAAGTTGATCTCCATACATACTACCAATGGTCAATTGGTTAAAACATTTAACCTGTCAGATAGCAGACAGGAAAACAATATGTTTATCCTTCCAATTTATGACTTAAAAGATGGGATATACATCATTACGCTTTTGGGTGACAACCAATTGGTGGAAAAACTAAAACTGGTAGTGAAGCAATAATCCCTTACCATTAATTGATTCTTATCCCCGGCACAAAAGGTCGGGGATTTTTTTTATTTTTTTTTATTCCCTATAATCAGTTTGAGGGACGATAAATTCCATACAAAACACATATTTGACTCAGTCAAATTTAATTCTGATAATATCACATTATTCTGAGGCAGTAACATTTAGAAAAGAGTTTTGATATTACAATAAAATAATATTTATTACCTAAATGAAGACGCTAAACAAATATTTCATTTTGCTTTATACGAATTTCATTAAATAATATTCGTAAAACCAAAATACTGATTTGGCCATTTAAAATCCTAAAAAAAGAGGATAAAAAAACGGGAAGTCTGGATAATCAAAAGGAAATACTAAATGATAAATTTTTATAATACTATGAATAGGGTTAACAAATTAATTTTTAAAGTTACTCTCCTTGTTTGGTTAATGATGATGAGTAAGGAGGCTTCGGCTGCTGATTATTATTTTTCAATTGACTTGGGTAATGATTCAAGAAGTCCAGCTCAGGCCCAAAATCCGGATACGCCTTGGAAAACCATTTCAAAATTAAACGAGATTTTTAATTCCTTGAATCCCGGAGACGCAATTTATTTCAGAAGAGGAGAGACCTATTATGGAATGATTAACATTTCCAGATCAGGAGAGGCAGGTCAACCTATTCACATCGGTGCTTACGGTTCAGGAGAACAACCTGTCATTTCGGCCTTGACCAAACTGGATACTTGGAAATCTTTGGGAAATGGTGTTTTTGAAGCTACCCATGCCCGCATGGCGGATAGGCGGGTTAATACTTTGCTTTTTAATGGAATCAATCAGGAAATGGGGCGGTACCCAAATAGCGACAGTGACAATAAAGGTTTCCTTACCTATGAATCATCCACTTCCTCTTCCATTACAAGTAATCAGCTGCCAGGGTCACCACTCTGGGCAGGTGCAGAGGTGGTCATAAAGAAAGTATATTGGATCATAGACAGGCATAAAATCACTTCTCATCAGGGCAATAAACTAAATTTTGAGGCGGCAAAGGGAAGTTCATATACGCCTCGAAACAATTTTGGCTATTTCATCCAAAATCATCCCAGCACATTGGATAAAAAAGGGGAATGGTTTTACGATGCAGATACAAAAAAATTGTTGGTGCATTTTGCCCATGAGCCATCAGAAAATGTGATGGTGGAAGCAAGTTTCCTGGATCATTTGATCACGAGCAATAAAAGTGTCAGTCACATTATTATTGATAATCTGGAATTAAAAGGAGCTAATTCACGGGCCATATCATTTGTAGGTGGAAGAAACATAAAGGTTAGCAACTGCACGGTGCGGTTTTCGGGGGAAACCGGCCTTTATTTTTCCGGTACAAAGGACCTGGTCATTGAAAACAATGAGGTCTCGGACTCCAATATCAATGGCATATTTTTAGGTGCTGCAGATAATGCCCACATCAGCAGCAACAGGATATTAAGAACATTCCTATTTCCCGGACTTGGCGGCAATGGGGACAATAAAGGAGCCGGAATATTTTCCAATGGTAATCATAACAAAATCGAATTCAATGAGGTCATTTCTTCAGGATATATAGGAATAAGATTTGGTGGGGAGAATACAATGGTGAATAACAACCTTGTTAATTTTTTCTGCATGACAAAAAATGATGGAGGAGGTATTTACGCTTATACCGGAAATAAAAACACCAATTATACCAACCGGAAAATAATCAATAACATCATTTTAAATGGTAAGGGTGTTAGGGAAGGAACCAATATCCAATCTCCCCTTTCTATGCCTCAGGCCGAAGGCATTTATTTGGATGATAATTCTTCCGGCGTGGAAGTACGTGGAAATACGATCGCCAACAATTCCAGCAGGGGTATTTTTTTACACAACGCCAGGGACATTACCGTGGATAATAATCTGATTTATAATAATCATCTACAAATGTATTTTAAGAACGACCATTTGGGAGAGGATATCAATAATATTGAAATAAAAAACAACATCTTTTTATCTACAAAACCTGAACAAAATTCATTAAGTATTTGGACGAAAGGCGATGACATTTCACATATGGGGAAGTTTGAAAGCAACATTTATGCAAACCCCTTTACGGACAATTACAGGATCAATACCCTTGTGAACGCAGGTAAAACCCACCAAACCACTTCTGTTTTTGATTTGGATGCATGGAAAGAAAAGTACCAAAAGGATGTCAGTTCCGGTATCCAACCTATCAATATCCCCGTTTATGAAGTGAAAAATGAAATAGGTGAAAACAAGATAGAAAACGGCACCTTCGATCAACATGCCAATTATATCAATTGTGTGGGTGGTATATCCGAATGGGATAATAGTGCCAAATTGGACGGTGGGGCATTGAAAATTTCCGGTTCAGGCTCTTTTAATACCACCTTTAATATTGGAAATGTTGTGGAAGGCAAACAATACATTGTCCGGTTCAGTGCAGTCAGCAATCAAACCCTTGCGGCAAAGACCTATCTTCAGCAAAGAGGGACGCCCTGGGCAAAGGCTTCGGCCATTTCTGTTATCCAAACCGATAAGGAACGTAAGGAATATGAACTATTATTTACCGCTGCCAAAAGTTTGGAAAGAACCAGCTTACTGATCAGAATTGAAAATGTAAATAATTCTGAACTCTTCCTGGACAACATCGCTTTTCACGAAGCTGAAATCCTTCCAATCGACCCTGAAAAGAAAATTCTTTTTGAATTTAATGCCAGTAATGAGGATAAATCCATCCCTCTTTACGGAAAATTTATGGATATGAAGGGTAATTTCCATAGTGGAAATATTAAAATCGCTCCCTTTTCATCCATCTTATTGATCAGAACATCTGAAGAGGAAACACTTATTCCAAATTTGAAATTTATTAGCCCGACTTCACAATCCAAAATTACTGCAAAAGATCTTGAGCTGATTCTGGAGATGAATGGAGATTCTACATATATAGATAGAATAGATTTTTACAGTGACCAAAAATTATTGGGTTCCACAGGTGCTGGTACCTTTGTTTTTACTTGGAAAGATGTGCCTGAAGGAAAGCACGCTATTTATGCTATCGGAAGGAATGAAGGGAGCAGGCAATCCCTATCTGATACGCTGTCGGTAACCATAGAACATGAAAATCTTATCCCTGTGATCAATATGGATTTACCTAAAAACCCTCAATTTTTGAAGGCTGGAGAACATGTTTTTTTGAGCAGCACAGCGGTTGATTTAGATGGAATGATCAGCCAGGTCCAATTTTTCGAAGGTAAAAACCTGTTGGCCACCCTTGATTCTGCCCCCTTTGAATTCAATTGGAAGAATATAAAGGCTGGAAATTACCAGGTCTTTTCTAAAGCGACTGACAGTAAAGGTTTAGCGGCTTTTTCTGATACCGTCAAAATAACAGTTTCCCCTCAACCTTTGAATGCCGAATCATCAAGAGATGATGATACAAAAGGCTTTTCGCTTTTCTTAAACACCGGGTCATCAAAAAATACCGAATTCGAAGGTGTAGAATATATAGGCGATCATAATTTAGCTGAACTTTATATAAATGCCAATGCTTATAGCAATTCCAAAGTAAGTGCTGAAGCCTTATTCCAGACAGAAAGAAACGGTGGAAACCTTCAATTCAGCATCCCAGTTCCTAATGGCACCTACCAGGTAAAAACCTTGCACAATGAATTGTGGTTTGGACATTTGGGACCATCGGCCCGTGCCGGAAGAAGGGTATTTGATATCGCCATAGAGGGGAAAGTGGTAAAAAAGAAATTTGACCTATTTAAAATAAATAAAAATCGACCCAAGGTTCTCAGTTTTGAAAATATTGAGGTAATTGATGGTCTGTTAAATATTGACCTGAAAGCCTCTGCCAATAGGGCGTCGATTTCAGGAATTGCCATAATTGGGGATGGAAATAAAAACCCTTTAGAAGGTGCCAATTTAAGAGGATACAGAGAAATGGGAAGAGGATATAGGGAAATGGGTGATGAAGTGGGAATCTTCCATCAGTTTGAAGATGGACCACCACCAAGCAAATTGGCAGTGAGTGTATTTCCAAACCCTGCAAATGACATCGTAAATGTAGCATTGAATGGGGACATTCCCGTCTCAAATATTACAATACATGACATGGGGGGAAAGCTTGTTCATCAAATCGACCCCTATTTGGCCAGGGATGCCAACCGATTTACTATTCCATTGAATAAAATGACGCAAGGGGTTTACCTAATCAGCATATGGAATGCCCAGGAAAATATTGGTAAACACAGATTGATTGTACAACCATAAAAAGAAAAATAAATCGGTGATAATTCAGCTGATAATTGGATGATTATTCATCCTAAAAATCATTTTTGATTTTGAAGAAAGGAATTATAAAGCCATGAGAAAATTAACCCTACCTTCACCATTGTTTAAACCATGTAGGCAGGAAAATAATTTCGGCTTAATATCTGCCACTTATATCATTTATGAAAACTGAACCAGGCATGTTTAGAAATCAATATATTATAACCACCTCTCCACTTGAAAATAGCCCGAAAAATTTTTTAAGGTCTGAGTTTAATAATATGTTCGTCTATACCCATGAAGACCTGGAGACTTTTCAATGTCATAAAGTGGGCCTTCAGGTATTCCTTTTAGGAATTGTCATTGATCCTTTTCATCCTGAATTTACAATAGCAGAAATCGCCAAATATCTGTGCAATCAATGTTTTAACAAGGAACAGGTATTTGAATATATCCAAAGTTTATCCGGGCGTTTTGTGATATTGGTTAAAGGAAATGGATTTTCATATTGTTTGGGGGATGCGTCTAACCTCAGGGGGATCCTATATGGTGATTTTAATGATCAGTTGGTCATTGCTTCTTCCATAGAATTGGTGCTGGCAACATTTGATGAGCGGGTGAAAATGGCTCCTGAAAAACAACAAATCCTCCATGATCCGCTGTTTGCCGCCCGAGAAAATATGTGGTATGGTGATGATACATTTGATGATCGGCTCAAAAGGGTATTGCCGAATCATTATTTGGACCTGTCAGAAAGCAGAAGTGTAAGAAAACCACTTTACTTTACAAAATTCAAAAATGACGAGGAGATCATTTCTTATGTTTCCCTTATCCTCAAAAACACCTTTTCCGCTTTAACTGCCCGCTACAAAGTGGTGCAGCCCATTACTGCAGGTTGGGATTCCCGCATTCTCCTGGCAGCAAGCAAGGATCATTTCGAAAAAATAAAATACTATGTATTTGATCAAGCGAAGAAAGATGACCCTGATGTAAATATACCCTTAAAACTGAGTCATAAACTCGGGCTAAATTTCCATGTAAATCCAACGGATCCCCTGAGGGAGGATTTCCTTAAAATATTAAAAAAAAATTTCCTGTTTCCCAGAATATTAAAAAAAACAGAACATATTCAATTTCATTTTGACCACCATGGTGAAAAAGGCTTTATAAATATCAATGGAAATTGCTCTGAAGTAGCAAGATATACCTATGGGTATTCTTCCAAAAAAGTAACTTTCGACATGGTTTTGACATTTTCCATATATGGCAACCATTTCTCCTATTTTGAAAAGAGATTAAAAGAATGGTTTAAGGAAGCCGAAGTTTATTCCAAAGAGTATAATATTTATCTTCTGGATTTATTTTATTGGGAGCAAAGGGTGGGTAACTGGCTAAGTTTATGGCAGGCGGAACAAGGTATCGCCATTGAAGAAATTTCTCCCTATAATAATGGAGCCCTATTAGCAGCCCTTTTACAGGCCGATTCAAAAAAAAGAAGGTCGCCTCATTATCTGTTTTTCAGGAGATTAATTGAAAAGCTATGGCCGGAAGTAGCTTCCGAACCATTTAATCCAAACAAAAAATATTTGAGTGGATGGAATAAAAAATATACATTGGTTAATTACTTTTCAAAAAAGGTCAAATACTTGATCAAAAAATAAAATTAATGCTTTGATCAATTCGAAACCCGTTCCAAACTTAAATCGGATTTTTTTTAAAATATTTCCTATTGGTATTCATTGTAATTTACATTGAAGACTGCTGCCAAATGTCCTGAATAGGCAATACACTTCAAAAAATAATTGATTCTCCACTTTTTGAATGGCAGGCATATCAAAGTAAGGAGAAAGTAGGTCATGAAAAATAACGAAGATCTGAAAATATAAAAAATCCTCAGTCCAATTTTAAAAGCGGATCCCTCAATGTGGTTTTTTACAAAGGTAATTCCGTTTCTAAATCTTCTCTTGATTAGATAATTTATATTGGCCCTTTCCAGAGGGACATAATCATATACAATTCCCTCCGCACAAAAAACAAATTTTGCGCCACTACTTTTCAATTTTCCAAATAAATTAGAATCTTCGCCACCTGTAAGCCCAAAATCCGGATTAAACGGGCCTTCAATTGATTTAATAAGACTTGCCTTGATAAGACAGTTGCCGGTCCTCATAAATTTTGAGATTTCTCCTGATTTTTGAATAAGCCGATCAAAAAAACCTGCTGATTTAATCCAATTTGGTGTTTTTGGGTCATAGTAGGGTAAAACTGCTCCAAAGACACCATCAGCATTAAACTTTTCAAAGCAGCCTACCATTTCGCCGATCCAATTTTCATCCGTAATCCCGTCGTCATCTACAAAAAGAATTAATTCACCACTTGCTTTTTCTACGGCTTTATTTCTGGTGAGGCTTATATTTTTAATGGGTTGGGTAAAATATTTAATGTCCAGGTTCAATTCTTCCAATACCTTATACACCACAGGTTTGCCTAGTTCCTCCGGATCATTATCCACGATAATAATTTCAAGGGTACAAGATGTTGGTAAATTTTGTTTTTCCAAGGAATAAAGAAGTTTCTTTAAAAATTCAGGGCGTTTATAGGTATTGACACAACAGGATAGCTTCATTGCTTAAAAATTTAAATGACGTAGGAAGAAATTTTACTTGGCACCTTGTGTAATTCTTCCAATGCCCCGCTGATATATTCTGCCGTCGCTTTTTCAGAGCACTTTTCATTCCACCAATTAATTATTTGGGTCTGCAATTTATGCATCCTATCAGGATCTTTCAGCAAGTTGTCCACGATTTTCAATCCCTCATCCCAATTATTAATTTGTATGATAGGGGAATTGTTATAAAATTCAGTATCGGGCAATTTTTCGGAAATAACGATACATCCTGCCCGCATGGCCTCATAATGCCTGAAACATTCCGTTCTGTTAAAACCCATTGGACACAAAACAATTTTACTTTCCGAAAGAATTTTTCCGTACTGATCCAAAGAATATCCTGACTTAAAAGAATGATTGAAGATGATAATTGAATCAGAGAAAAACCGACTGAAGTTGTTCTTCATTTTTAATAAAGCCCAAATATATTCAGCCCTATGAATTAATTCTCTGGTAGGAAGAAAATATTTAAGTCTAGAAAAAGCCCTGTAAAAATTTATCCGGTTGGAGTTCAGGTTCCCTCGAAAAAATACGTTGTGCTTTCTTTCATTTATGGGTTTCGATTCGAATCCCGGAACGCCCTTTACATATCCTAATTGTAGGGGAAAGATTGGCCTTGATGCGCTGGTCTTACCAATATATTGCTTAAATATTGCATGGTAGTAGGGCAGATAACTGGCCGGGTCCCTACCGGATTCATCTGATAAATAAATGAGTATTTTTTTGTTTCCCGTATTTTCGTTCAAGCTTTTAGGATGAACTTTGGACTTAAAACAGGAAAAAACATAAAAATCATAATTATTGAAATGGCTTCCCATTTGATGAGAAAGCCCATTAAAAACTTTTTCAATAAACAATGACTCATTTAATTGATCAAATGGAAATTCTGAATTGCAGTCGTAATGAACATTATTTAAACCAAAAATCTCCATAATAGTCTGGTGGTTTTACCGAACGGATTATTTAAAATTAACAAGCTGATGTCAAACGCATCGATTGCTTGTTTTTCATGTAAACGGAAAATAATACCTCTTCTAATTTTCCTGCATAACCTTCTGCATTAAATTTATTATCCAATACAAACTTAGATTTTATTTGCATCTCCCTTAAAGCATCCAAATCGTGAATTAGACTATTTACAGTGGATACCCAATCACTTACCGATTCCATTCTTACGGTTTTGCCAAATCCCTCCATTTCCACATCCAGGTTTAAGGAAGGATTCCTTGTGATGATGGTCGGCTTTCCCAATGCCACCGCATCCTGTATGCTGGTCATTCCCTGGCAACCCTCTTTAGATCTTGGGTATTTCATGGGAATCAGAATCATTCTGGCCTTCAGATAATGTTGTAGCAATTCAATATAAGGGATAAAGGTAGTATGGATTTCCACGTTTGGTGGTATTTTCACATTTTTGGGCGTAGACCTTGGGGTGCAGAAAATTTTTAATTTAAAATCAATGTCTTTAAAAGCGTTGATCAAAGTTTCATAGTCTCTATCCGTATGCCCTGCACTGATTGCATATTCGCATGCTTCCAAGTGAATGTTTAAATCCAATTTATTATAAAACTGAGTATCTGGTCCCCATTGTGCTGTGGTGAATTTCTCATCAGCGACTTGATCGGGAATTTCCAGTCTATTTACGGTTTCCAACAAAAGATTTTCACTTAGGAAGATGGTCTTATCGAATTGGAGCAATAAAAACTTCGCTAATTTTCTCTCCCATTTATTGTTGGAATTGGTGCCCAAAAATGGTTGATGAACAGCAGCAACAATTGGTTTCTTAAATAGCCCAATGGCTTTCAATAGTAAAAGAAACCGGGTATTTGCCGTGGAATAGGGTGCATACAGGATATCAAAGGATTGGGTATAGAACAAAACCCGAATCTGTTGATCTAAATTCTTAATTCTGAATAATTTTCCTATGGAATTTAAAAATTTATATTTCACCTGTTCAAAAAGAATGACTTTGATATTATCATTCTTCTCCAATTCTACCTTACCCCACACATGATGGCTGCCACTCAGGCCTTTTTTCCAAAGATCATAGGCATTTACCATGGAATATGCATTTACTAAAAGTATTGTCACAATTTTTTGATCTAAAATAAAAACATAAAATTTTTTCTAACCTGAGATTCGGGTTAAGATCGTCTTAAAAAAACCGACTAAATCGTCAAGCGAACCCTTTTTGGTAGGTTTAGGAGCGTGGAAAGGGTGTGGCAGTCCCGTCTTGCTGGGGATTCCCACGGCTTTCTCCGCTCAAAACCCTCTCTAAGCCTACCGATGACGTTTTTTTCCTGAAATTAAGTCGATCTCAGGTTTCGCTAGTTTTATAATTACATCAAGACTAATTGACGACTGTATTCCTCAATCAATTGTCTGGAATTGGAAATATTAGCCCTTGAAGAAGCACCAAACAAAATGGAATCTACCCCTTCCAGGTTACAAACATATTCAAATGCCTCCTTTGGAGGAATAGCTCCTGCAGCAAGCACTTGCATGGCCACCAGGTTGCATCTTTTTTGGGCAATTATTTTTTCATATAACTCGATACTACCTGACATCCTAAAACCAATTTTATTTATGGAAGCGCAAATTGTAGGGTTTTGAATGCCCGCTTCCTCTAAGGTGTCCAGTAAAAGGGGTAAATTCATGGTGATAAAACCTGGTTCAGCATGATGATTCTCTTTTATATGGTGGTAATAGGTAACCAGAAAATCGGTCATGCCCAATCCCAAAAGTAAATCCGTGATCACATTTTGCATCCAAATCACCGGGGTATTAATTCCCTCAAACATTTTTAATTCGGCATCGATCATAATTTTTGCCAGAGATGCAAAATCTTTTTTTACAAATGCCAGGCCTCCCTTTGCGAATGTGCCAAAAACGTTTCCGGGAACAAATTGTTTTACTGTACCCATGATGCCCAGTTCGGTCACCGCATTGGCATATTTATGGGCATAAGGCATACAGGGGAAAATTTTAAAATCCTGGTATTTCGGATTATTTCTCACGATATCACAAACATAGCCTATTCGATCATGTGTGGTACACATAAATGTAGTAATGCCTTCATCCAAAGCAATATCCAAAACATCCATTATCGCTTTATTGCTTTGAAACCGTATGGTTTGAGCCCTAGATTTCTCATCAGAACTGTGATTTACTCCAAAAAACTGATTGTCTCCAAATAATATCCTATCCATTGCTTAAATATTTGAGTCTGAAATTAAAAATTTGATTACTTCATCCGTAGATGAAGCACTCTGAAAAGTACTTTTGTTATGGGTATTCCTGTCTTTGACGCAGGCAATAAAATGATCAATCTGTGCACTGTATTCTTCACCCCGTAAATAATAGTTGACCTGGGCAGTTAAATCGGTGAGGTATTTTACGGTCCATCCCTTGGGAAATCCCATTTTTTCATTATCCTCCTTCAGATAAACTTTCACTTCCGTGGCATCGGCGATGATCTTGCCCTTTGACCCCAAAATGGTGATTTGAGTGGTCATCTTTCTATGGGTTTCGTCGCTCCAGTTTACGGACAACTGTCCGGTAAGACCTGATTCCAAGGTCATGCTTGAATAAACTGCATCTTCTACGGTTTTTGAAAAAATGCTTTTCAATTGCGTGCCTGATACTGCCGTGCCTTTTCCCAATAAATAGTGAATCAGATCGATGGTGTGCGAAGCATAATCGTACAAACAGCCACCCCCTTGTCTTTTATCCGACCGCCAAGTTCCTCCTTTTTCTTTTAATACTACAGGACCATAAGATTCCCCCACAAAGTGGTAAATCTGACCTAAAACTTGCTTATCTAAAAGCCTTTTGACTTCATTAAATGTTCCCAGAAACCGATTGTGATAACCAACCTGGTTGACCAGATCCAAATCCTCTGCCTTTTGGGCTAATGCCTTTCCCTCCTGATGATCCAATGAAAATGGCTTTTCACAAAAAACGTGGATGCATTTATCCAAAGCCAAGGCAACCATTTCCCCATGGAATTTTGTGGGTGAGGCTATCACCAAAGCATCCATGTGAACATTTTCCAACATTTTTTTATAATCGTTAAAACATTCCACCTTGGTATACTTCTTAAACCCATCTATCACCAATGATGATGTGTCGCAAACAGCTACCAGATTCACGTCTGGATGCGCACCTAAAATGGCACAATGGGATATCCCCATTTTACCTAATCCAATAATCCCTGCTCTAATCATTTTTTTTCAATTTATGAATTCCCGTCTTCCTGTTAAATTCTGATTTTTGGATTTAATTTTATAAACTTTATCTATTAAATTTTTTCTGACCACCTCAATTTCACTCCCCTCCCAATTTTCCCATAATAAAATTTTCGTTTTTCCAACTAAATTCTTGTTATCTGGAACCATAATGTTTGGAATTCTTGTCCGAATTGTACCCTAATGAAATAGGCGGAAGAGATTCAAGGCCATCCTCCTTATTTAATTCAACTATTCGAGGATGAAAATCCAATGCTAATTTTTTATCTCGGGCGATAGTATTTAGTAATTCGAATTTAAATAGTTGATAAGCTTTTTTACCTTTTTCTATTAATTCTGTTCGGTTATTTTGATGGTTTTCACTTTCCTTAAGATAGTCCATAACCGATTGAAGGGTGATATTTGGTTGATGCTTCAAATAATCTTCACCGATTAGGTAATTATCTACATCTAAAAGTTCTCCTTGATAAACCGAAATGGTAGGTACCCCCATCATACCCATTTCTCTGGTCATGGAGCCCCCAGCACCGATGAACAAAAGACAATTCGCTGCCACCTGCTCAAATGGCAAGGGATCCTTGGGAACCTGGATCTTTTCAAACTTTGGCTGGGTATAGTGGTCGAACTGTTGAATGTCCCTCACCAAAATAGTGATGGGATAGGATTCGCTGAGCTGAAGAATCAGGTCATCAAGGAAATTCAATTTCCCTTTATAATATTGTGCAGTTTGGGGTTCTGGCCTGATAAATATCTTTTTGTCTTTGATATTTATGTTTTTGCTCATTTGAAAAATTTTTTCTCCTTTCACCCAAAGGTAAACCCCTTCTTTTATTCCAGGGTAATGAGAGGTTTTGGAAGGATCTGCACCTTGCTTGATTACTTTTTCCATCGAAAGATTCTCTGGAATAAAAATTTTTGTGGCAAATTTAAAGCTGGGAATATTGCCCATCGCATGTTCATTGTCATTGGTGTAAATGGAAGGAATACCCAGTAATTTTGCGGTTAGAGGCAGGTAAAAACTACTTTGACAAATCGCTACATCTACATTCTCTGATTTTAAATAGCGATAGAGAGCGAATACCCTTAAAGGAAAAGCAAAAGTCTTTTTAAAAAAAGATTTTTCCACCCTGCTGCCAATTACCTTGTGAGGCCAATTCCTTTGCTTCACCAATTGGAGGGTGTTTGCTGAATCCCTGCAAGTAATGATACATTCGTGTCCTTCTTTGATTAAGTCTTCCACAAGCGGATCAAAAAAGCTCACCTGTGGGGAATTGATAAAATCGATCCAAACTTTCATAAAAATTATTTTTTGTACTGAATTAAAGAATAATAAGTGCTCAAGGCTAAAAACATCCAGGCCTGGGCCCACCTCATATATGGTATTTTCGAGGTAAAATATTTGTTTATTTGATAATAAAAAAAGCCGCTTGGGGATTGCATATTATCAATGGTCCAATATAATACTTTTTCAGCTAATTCTCTATATTCCTCGAATTTTCCCAGCTTTTTTAAGGTAATAATCAATTGGGTTGGTGCATGGATATCAATGGGATAGGTGCTGTTGGAATAATACCTGGCAATGCCATCTTCTGTAAAAAATGTACGGATATAAAATGTAAACCCTTTCGTTAAATGATCCTCAAAATCGGAATCCCCCGTGTGTTTCATGTAATCCGCTATGCACTCAAGATTATATCCGGTATGAAAATTATCGATCCATTGGTGGAAATTAAAGGTGCCATAACTCCATGATCCGTTATCCTTTTGATTTTTGCAGGCAAATGCCACTGCCCGTTTCGCTTCTTCCGCCAAGATTTTTTCGTTTGTAGACGCATATACATAGGACAATAGCCTGGCACCTAATAAGGAAGCGTTGAAAACAACACTTCTATCTAAAGGTGAATATGAAAAGGAAAAATCTTCATTTTCATCATAGGTCCTGTTCAGGTCTTTCAATATAAAATCACAGGCACTTCGGGCAGTCTGCAGGTACCTTTGGTCCCCGGTAATATAAAAGGCATCCATCAATGCGCAGCCAATAAAAGTGGTGGCCACCACCGTAGGGGTATTTTTAGGCTGGAAAAATGCCCTCGATTGCCAATCAAAATTATATCCCCAGCAACTCCCACTCCAATCTCTGTTTTGAAGATCAATTAATTGTTGACCAAAAAAATTGATTTTGGACAGATTTTCTTCTTTGGGATCAACTTTATACAGATTGCAGTAAGCCGATAAAAACAGGCCCAATGCCTTTGGGTTGTATTCCTTGTCTATCCCTACATAGGGACGCAGGTTAACGGGTGACCTTTTAAAAAGCTGTGTCCATACCAATTTAGCCAATGGCAACTTGGACAATACGGGAATACGGTTAAAAAACCTACTGTTCAGACTGTCGTAAGGATCATACCCTTTAAATTCCTCCCTAAGGCAATACTCGGATAACTTGTCAAATGATTCTATAATTTTTGTATTCATCCTTGAAAAAGATTAGAAAATAAATTGGGTGATGGATTAAAAAGAGGCGATGAGCTTTTTTGAAGAATCAATAATTTTATCATCAGGTCTTATGCCCTGGATGGTAATGGCCTGGCATTTGTCAACAGCCTGTTTTAAAGTCATAAAATTTAGGCGGTAAACATTCTTTTTTAAAAACCTTTCCAAATGACCTGCCTCCAAAAATTCTTTTGAATGACCTATCAAGACAAAAGGACTAAATTCTTTATGCTCTGAAGCATCACGGGCAATTAATGCGGATTTTAAAAAAGAATTCATTTTAGCAGTTGAAAAAAGACAAAAATCCCAAGTGAGGTACTCATCTTCTAAAAAGAATTTAAATTTTTCGATCAGTGATGTTTTTCCTTCTACTTTGTCTTTTATTTTGGTGATATTCGAGTGCTTATTTTTTAATGCGATTTTGATCCTTTGCCAATCATATTTTTTATACCGCTTTATCTTTTTGGAAAAAATGGGAAACTCAAACAACTGTCCTGTTAATTGGTCATGCTGATCTTCCACCTTTTCACCTACCCTCCAATAGGGGATCTTATCCGAGACATTCCTAAAATCATAGGTATAATATTCATTATCAAGAAATGCGCCTGGAATAACAGATGAATCTGCTACAAAGCCAAGCTCTTTCAATACTTCTACAATTTTTTCTGAAGGGGTAATACTATAACCACCTGTCCTGAAAATATTACAGACATATTCTGCATCAACAGGTTTTAATAAATCTTCAAGGGCACTTTTCCCTTGCTTCAAAAGTTCTTTCAGGCCTAATGGAAAGTGCTCATCTGCCTCTAAGGGAACATGGGTAAGTTTCCAGTACCTTGGATCCGGCTGCCAACTGTGATCCACATACCTGGCATTTACCCAATGGGGGTGAATATGTAATTGAATATCATGGCCTTGTTTGTACGCATGGATCAATTGATTTCTGATCGCTTTGGCGGGGTTGGAATGATAACCCATCTTGTTTCCATTTTCCCATTCCTCATCCATTTTCAGGTACTCCATCACCTCAAAAAATATGGTGGTTTTTATCCCGAAGCGGGCACAAAAATCCAGGTATTGGTTAGTAGGGTTAATCATGGTTTCAAATACATCCCCAGAACCATCACCATACATCTCATAATCGAGAGTCAATATTAAATCCAACTTCTTATTTTCCTGCTTCATTCCCAATATGATTTTCTCTGATTAATTTTACTAATAATTCTGCCCTTTTTCCCCATGAATTCTCCTTTGCCAGTTTCATCCTATCCCCTATTAATTCCTGGGAATCTGCATCATATGCGTTTACAATCATTTCCACAAATTCATCATCGGTATTGGCTTTATATACAGTGCCTTCCGGAAATTCCCAATGCCTGACATTTGGCAAATTGGTAATTACGGCCGGTTTTCCTGCTGCTAGGTATTGCCACATTTTGTTAGGCGTCCTTCCTGTATTGGTGTCTTCCATGTAATAGGGCGCAATGGACACATCCATATCCTGGAGTGTTTCTGACAAAGCCTGGCCAGTCTGAATACCCAATGAATGAACTTTATTTCCGTGGTGCAACAATTCCAAAATGTCGCCCTTTATAGGACCAATCAGGTACAGATGGATCTGATCGATGGCCAAAATCTTGTTCAATAAAGCGACGGGAGTTTTAATTTTATCTATAAACCCCAATAAGACCACCTTTATCTTCCCATCCCTTTTCCTTAAAATGTTTTCATTAGGATGGGTCATCTTAAATTCTGGGGCCCCTAAGGGTAATTCGTAGGACCGTTTATTGTACTTTTTAAAATCACTTACCAAGGTCTGTGCTGTTGCCAATGCCATCATAGATTTTTCAATGAGTTTCCTTTGGGTATAAGCGGTATATGCTTTTACCGCCGCAGGAACTTTCACATTGTTGATGTAATCATCTGAAGCAAAATAAATGACAGGACTTAAGAATTTATTGATCAAATAACCTCCAAAATCAGTACAAATCACAATAAGATTATCTCTGTCTTTGAATTTTCTCTTTAAAATAGGAAATAGCCATGCCTGATAACCTTCATTCAGCAAGGGAGTCCTATACCTGAACCTCTTGCTGAGAGGAAAACTGGGGATAATTACTTCCAGCCTACTATTTACTTTTATTGTCTGTAACCCCGGCATTCCCATTTCATTGGAAGCAATAAAAGTCACCTTATGGTTTTGGGAAAGGGCGTGGGCCAATTGATGCCTTGCCCGTGGAGGTGAATCCCAAATGGTATTGGTATATATAATGAATTCCATCATTCAGCTGCCTTCCCTTGAAACTTAGAAAATTTTATTCTGGAATTTCCTTTTGAAAAAAGCTCCTTTGTATGTTCCAGTACCATGGAATGGTCTACGGAATAAAAAGGTGCCCCTTTAGACTCCAGGGATTTGTAACTGGGGCAATTGGTCTGTTTGAGGTAGGAACAAAAACTTGGAAGCGCATTTACTTTTTGAGGATCGTGCAAATATGTTTCTACTTCAAAACTTCGATCATAATATTTCACCTTTCCTTTTAAGCTTTGGGGTGAATAAATTTCCAATTTATCTCTCAGGAATAAATCCTCACAACAATGTCCGAAGGAATTTATTTCCACCCCCAGACCCAATGATTTACTTTGAGGACATTTGGAAATCTTGAAATAAGGGCTGTGTTCATCATAGGGGTATAAAGATTGATGGTGCTCACCTATTAAAAAATCCCTGTCTTTTCCCCAAGCTGATAAGGCTTTAACGGGATGGGGACTCACCATGACCTTTTCAGATTCCTTAAAAGCCTGAGTAAGTATTCCCATGCAGGAGATGCTTTTCTCAACATCAAATACATGATCTTCCTGGATCCAATAGAATGCATGTCCTGTGGGATAAAATGGCATCAAAATATTCCCCGATTTCCCCACAATTTTTTTAAGCAGGTCCACCGCTTTCTCTGGAGAAAACCCGGCGTTCAGGTTTCCAAAACTTGAGTGTATGATCAGAGAATCCCCTTCGCCAATGCCCAGCTGGTGCCGGAGGATGTGCTCCAATTCATTTAAGCGCAAGGGTTCCCTCTCTTCCCGGGAAAGTCTGAAAGTCCTGATATACCTTCTTTTGTATTTCCTGAAAAGCCGCTTCAAACCTCCCGGTGCGAGAAACCTTAGGTATTTGACGATTTTATCCTTCATAAATGGGCCATTAAAAATTAAAATTTACCTGCTCAAAAAAAACTTATAAATGTAATATTATTTCATGACTTCACTCAGATCAACATCCTGAGGAAGGCCGGTCTTTAAGCTATCCAAAATCTTAAATGTGGTTAGGGTGGTAAGGCAGATGGAATCAAATGCGATAGGGCTGTTTGCTCCGGATTTTATATTTTGAAGAAACTCATGGACTTCTTCCTTATGTCCCTTCCCATTGGATTTTAACTTGATGACTTTTCCACCTTTATGCAAAGTTCCACTTCTGAAATCATTGATAATCCCCACATTTCCAGCATTGAATACTTCAATATATTCTTTTGGCAAGGATTTATCTCCATTGGCCACATAGGTCAGGTTTCCAATAGACCCATCATTGAATTTTACCACAATCGCAATATTATCATCAGCAGTAAGTTTTTCATTTGAAGTCGAGATCGATTCCGCATATACCTTTACAGGATCCGCATCCGTAAAATATTGCATCAAATCAATAAAATGACAAATTTCTCCTACAATTCTCCCACCTCCTACATCCGGTAATTGGGACCAGTGATCCTTGGGTATCAACCCCGCATTAATTCTCATATTAATTACAAATGGCTCAGCAGTTTTACCCATTTCCTTTTTGATCTGGGTAGAAATCGGGGCAAATCGCCTGTTGAATCCCACTAATACAGGTTGGTCATGCACTTTTTTTGCACCTATTACCTCTTTTAACTGATCCATATTCATGGCCAGGGGCTTCTCTAAAAATACTTTTTTATCAGCCTGGATAGATTGGATGACCAATTCTGCGTGTGAATTATGGGGTGTTGCAATAAAAACGGTATTAATATCCTGTTTCTTTAGAACATCCTGGATATCCGTGGCGCAAAAGTTGAAATTGAATTTATCCAGAACACTTTTTGCTGTTATTCCACGGGTAGTTACTACTCCATCCAGAGATGCCCCCCATCCTTTCACATTGGGAACCAAGTAGCTTTGAGCAAAACTTCCTGCCCCAATGAATCCTACATTAATGTCATTCAATGGGTTATGGTTGATATCTGTTTTGGAAGTCAGGTTCTTTTCATTGCCTTTGTATTCCAAAAGAATACCAATATGCGGTTCTTTTACTTTCCCCAAGACAATATCATAGGCTTTCTCAGCATCGGCAATGTCAAATCGGTGTGTTATTAAGGGCTTGATATCAATGACCTTTTGAGACAACAAATCCAAAAATGCCTCCATATTCCTTTGTTCGGTCCACCTTACATAGGCAAAGGGATAATCGTTTCCCAATTCTTCATAATTGACATCATATCTTCCAGGCCCATAGGAACAGGATATTTTCAATTCCAATTCATTTCTATAAAAATAGGGGTCTCTAGGGATGTCCATTTTTACAGCACCAACTATAATGATTTTTCCTTTTTTCCGGACGATTTCTGTAGATAATACTACCGGATCATTTGTCGGGGTAGCTGCAGTAATAATGACCGAATCAAAACCTTTACCTTGAGTGAAATTCTCACAGAGGGAAATAAGGTTGGGATCATTTCTATGAACTGCCTTATCGGCACCTGATTTTTCCGCCAGATTGATTAAATCATCGGCAAAATCAATTCCCATGACCCGGCATCCATTGGCTTTGAGCAATTGAACAGTAATTTGACCTAAAAGTCCCAGACCTATAACACAGACTTTTTCACCTAAATTTGGCTCCGCCTGACGGATTCCCTGCAAAGCAATGGCCCCCAGGGTAGTAAATGCGGCTTCATCTGAAGTTACATTATCGGGGACTTTAACGACCAAATTTTGGGGTACCGCAATCACCTCTGCATGGGATGCGTAGTCTAATCCCGCACAGGCCACCCTATCCCCGGGCTTAAATGAACCCTTGGTGTCTAAGGATGCCAATACCTTACCAGCCGTACTGTACCCCATAGCTTTTAAAGAATCCAACTTGGTCTGTACCTTGTTGATGGTGGCACTAAGACCTTCTTTTTTAATATTCTGCAAAACCTGAGCCACGAGATCCGGGCGTTGTTTTGCCTTTCCCAATAAGCTTGCCTGGGCCACCTTTACCGTACTTCTTTCCGTTCCGGCACTGATCAATGAATACTCATTCTCCACAAGGACCATTCCATCGGCAATTGAAGGAGCCGGAACCTGATCCACATATAATTTACCCGTCTTAAAATTCTGAATTACCTGCTTCATTATAATCTTATTTGCCTAATTGAAAAATTAAAGAATATTTTAAATTTGTTTATTATCAAACAGCTGCCTCTTGAGCGCAATACATCCCGTTTAAGGCCTCCCTGAACTTCCCCCTTACAACATGGGCATCATGCTTTTGCCGTGCTAGAAAAATGGCTGTCTCTGCGAGTTTTTCTCTTTCCTTTTGGTTATCTAAAAGTTCTTTTAATGCCTCTGCAAGATGATCAACTTCCGGATGAGTTACCACTTTGGCCCAGCTATATGACAAAGCATATTCCGCCAATGCGGTTTCTTTTGGGGCAAAAATCAAAATGGGCGTACCGCTCACCATGTATTCTGATGCTTTTGTGGGCATGGAATATTTGATGTATTTCAGTGATTTTTCAGAAAAGTCATAAGGCAAATACAGTAAATCCGCATTTCCAAAATGGACTGGAAGTTCCTCATATGCAACATATGACCGATGTTCCACACATTCATATTTATCCATCCAATCTGTCTTTTCGCTGACCTGGAGCAAAAATTTAATCTTGTAGGGAGATTTTTCATTTACTTTTGTAACCGCCTTGGCCATTATTTGAAGGGATTTTTCTATGCCTAATCCCATCCTTCCGGCATATAGTATATGTATATTTTGGGAAAGATTATAAGCTTTTTTTTGACCCTTCATCCAGAATGACAAATCTATTGGATTATGAAATGTCAGAAAATCAATGCCATATCTGGATTTATATTCCCTGGCCATGGATTCACTTATGGCCAGATGTAGGGAACATTTGGACAACATATCTTTTACTTCCAAATCAATTTTTTTATGCCAATATTTCCCAAAAAGGGATTGCTCCTTCAAAAGTTCAGGCCAATCGTCCATCATGTGAAAGACCATGGGTTTTTTCAAATATTCCTGGACTTTTGCACAGAAAGCATTAGTGGATCTTCCCGCTGCCTGGGCATAGATGATGTCTGGTTGAAAGTCATCTACCCAATCACAAAATTGTGGGGACAGCGATAAATCGGAAAGAACATGTGAAAACCCAAGGTAGGTAAGAAGGGGATCAATGTATTTTTTTGAAAAATTAACCCTGGTTTTAGACTTTTTTGAAACAATTTTCTTGTCGTCCTTGAGGCTGAAATCCAGTATACCAGAATAATACTTTCTGCGTATCAGGTTAAAAGGAAATATCCACTTCTGTTCCTTTTGTCCCAGTTGGTAATATTGGTTGCAAATATCAGTTTGTGTGGTCCTATTGATTACGTAGCCTCTGCACGCCACAGCGATGCTGTCTTTGGGCCAGCCCCTGAACAAATTGCTTAGGGTGATCCCACCGCCAGTGTTGGTATTAAACGGCTGAATCAAAATAAGAACCCTTGGAAATCCTTTATTTTCCATGATTGATTTCTAAAAATTAAAGTATAAAAATATTAATTACTGCTACTTCCCTTAAAATCATTAATTATCTGTTCATCCGGAATTCTCCTTAAATCCTGAGAGTAACCGATCGAAACACTGATCCAGAAAAGTATATGGTTTAAGTCCATATTAAAAACGTTCAGGGGATAAAGACAAAGTATCCATATAATAATCCAAATTCCTGCCACCTTGGAAAACAGATTGTTGGAATAAAACAGTGCCTTAAATGCTGCTGGCAGGGCTATTATGATCATCAATGCCAACTGTATGATTCCCCCTTTTAAAATAATGTTGAGGTAATCGGTTTCGATCATAAACCTGTACCCTGTGGTATTACCCATATCCACATTGGGACACCAATATTCTCCATTAATCCCTCTTCCAATAATCCAGTCTACCGGCTCAAAATCTCTTTTAAAGGCATTCTCCACACCGCTCCTGGTATCTTCAGCACCTCTTCGCTGTAGTTCTTCCAAAAAAGATCCACTGGCCTGCCTGTAGATGTTTTCGGCATTCATCCCTACAAAAAACAATATAAATGCAAATATTACGAATACCAAAACTTTTCTGTTGGAATATATATAAAAAATCAAAAGAAAAAGCATCAAATATACAAATGATAATGCCATTACCCCCCGCCTGGCTTTGTAAGTGGCCACAGCGAAAATAAAAGCCGTAACGGAAAAGGCAATCCAATTTTTATATTTATCATGGTAAATATAAGTCAAAAGTACAAAAGGAGCGACAATCCCCAGGTTTTGCGTAAAACCTTCAAAGGTGAATTTTTGATTTACATTTTCATCATAATGAGCAAAAACCAGATCACTGTAGAGAATGTTTAAAAAAACAAAAGCTATACAATAGACAACAATGATGTTTGAAATGTTCTTGTAAAAGTTTAAATTTTTAGGGATAAACAAAATAATGGGGAGGAAATACTGAAATACGCCAGAAAAAAAAATACTCTTGGTAGACTGGTAGGTATATTCATATCCATGTAATATAATAAAAACACTCCAGGCCAAATAAAGAAATAGGAAGATGTTTAATAGACTACTTTTTAATCTAAACTGTATCATATTGATAATGGCATAAGCAAAGCCTAGCAGCCCTATGGCTTCGAAAAGCTGGATCAATTTAATCATGCCCGTAGCAAAAGTACTGGCAAAAGCTGCCCCTATTCCATAGAGCGCAATACCTACCCACATGATTTGTTGGTATTTTTTAAATTCAGTAAGGTAGGATTCATACAAATCCATGTGATAAGGCTTACTCATTGCTTTCTGTGTCATTTAAGGGATGGTCTTCCGGGCTGACAAATTTTTCCACTTCAAAAAACATCTTTTCTACCTTTTGTAAGGTTACTTCATCCCCATCCCACCATTTTAATTCCAGCAGTCTATCAATTACCTTTCTTTCAAAGCGGTATTTTATAATTTGAATGGGGCAACCCACCGCCACGGCATAAGGGGGTATGTCTTTACTGACAACCGCACCCGCCCCGATCACGGCACCATCACCGATGGTTACCCCATCCAGGATCGTTACATTAGCCCCAATAAAAACATCATTCCCAATGTAAATGGGTAATTTTTCGGTGACCTTATTATTTTTACTTAAGGTAAATCCTGCCGGCCGATGAGAGGAATAAAATACCGGGGACGTTGATATTCCATGTATAGGATGGATGCCCCATCCGGCAAGAAGATTAGGGCCTATGGAGCAAAATTTTCCTATTTGGGTATTACTGATCATGGCATTTTGAGAAATGTAGCTTCCTTTCCCAATACTTGAATTACTGATGGAATGATGCTTGTAAATTTTGGTATCAGGGTGGATTTTAGAGTTTTTGATCCTGGATACCATATTGGCCCAAAAGATCCGATCATTTATGGCAAGTGCTCTAAAAAACATATAAAAATTATATGCGAAATTTTTCAAGAGATTTATTTTATTCATTTTGCCCATATTCCGGTTGCAGACTTATTTAATATCTTGTAGGTCTGGATGGAAAAAACAATGCCCATCGTGGCAAATATCAGTGTACTTGTCAAGGTGATGCCTACCAACCCAAAATGTTTGCCTAGAAATATAGCCATGGGGATGTTAAGCAATGCACTGATGGAAACCAAAATCAACTGCAGCTTGATTTTGCCTATCCCATTCAGAAAAAAAACATGCATGGTCTGCCAAATCGAAGCGATAACATAAGTGCTCATGGCAACTGACAGGGAAAAGGGCACTTCCACGCTGTCACCAATCCATACTTTATATAGAAATGGAGAGGCGAAAATCATCAGTACAGAAGCCAAGGAGGCGAAAATCCATATGGTTCGGATTTTTGCCAAGGTACTTTTGATCCAACCATATTCTCCTCTCGTATAGGCATCTGTAAAGGCACTCCACAAGGGGGTGACCACGATACCAAATCCCATGGTAATCACCGAAAATAACTTATAGGAAATATTGAATGGGGTTACTTCCCTTGGCCCAAAAAGCTGACTTATGATAACATTATTGGTAGAAAATAAAACCAATGCTCCAATTTGGATGATAAAGAATTTTGTGCCCAAAGACATTAAATCCTTTGCCAGGCTGAAATCGATGCACTTAAAGGATGGGGCAAATCTTTGATAATCATGATTGTAAAACCATATGCTTGAGCTGATCAAAACCAAAACGGGGGTAAAACTTAAAGCCGCACCTAAATTGATAAGGTTCCCTTCTGTGGTTTTGGTAAGGATGAAAATCACCAATAAAGAAAAGAGACTACCTAGAAAATTAAAAAAAGAGGCTTTGGCCGGTTCCTGGTTGGCTGTTAAAACAGTGGTAATCAGCTTAAGGACAAATTTCAGACAGAAAAATGCAAAAACAATAAGGGCAAGCACCCGCAACTCCTGCTCCATTTCCACAGGAGTATTCAAAATGCTGGCCCAACTAAGAAAGGGATTGATGCCCGCAAAAAGTACCAATACCAACCCTATCACCAAACTCAATATGGCATAAGTGGTACTCACATATTTTCTGGCCATCTCAAATTCCCCTTTGGCAATACTTTCGGCAAACTTATTCCTTAATCCATGTCCAAAACCTATATCGAAAAAACTGAACCATCCTATCATAGAACTCAGGGTAAGCCAGATTCCATAGGAGGTAGGGTTGACATAGTTGATGGTTAAAGGAACCAGCACCAAGCTGATGGCAATACTTCCTCCCTTTATTACAAAGGAGGCAAGGATGTTTTTTTTGGCCTTTATACTCCTTTTGTGTCCTTTATTCAAGGACTGGTTTAAAAAGAGATACACAGATGCAATCTGATTTTTCATTATTTAAAAAAAGAAATTAAAAATTTATAAAACAGCAAAAAAAGGAGAAATAAGAAAAAAAAAATTAAACTTTACTTGTTTTCTTCCGCTGAACAAACTTTCTTTTTGTCGCTTCACCCTTTTGATAATAGTCATAACCATAACTAAGCTTCAGCTTCGCATCATTCAAAATGATATAAGGGTTCCTTAGCTTTTTATCCCTTTTATTTTCATTTAAAAAGTCGATCATATCCGTTGTGGTATAATTATACCTCATCATGTACATCGTAATATCCGAAAACCTTGAGAGCGAAAAAGCATCTGATACCTGGCCTACCGGGGCAGAGTCAATGATCACCACATCATATATTTCCTGCAACTGTTCCAGGAAATAACCTACTTTAGGTAAAAGCATCAATTCAGAAGGATTTTCAGGAATGGAACCACATCCGATGATGTTCAATCCATCAGGCAATCCGTCATTTTCAACAACGATATCATCAATGGTGAAGGCCTCATCCTGTAAATAATCAGAAATCCCAATTTTATTTTCAAGACCCAAATAATTCATTAATAAGGGTTTCCTTAGATCAAATTCCAGAACCACTACTTTCTTGTTTGCCAAAGCCAAGCTAAAGGCCAGATTTAAAGAAAAAAATGTTTTCCCTTCTCCACTTGTACTTGAGGTAACCAATATCAATTTCTTATCCTTATTGGGAAGCGCAAACTGAAGATTGGTACGAATTAGCCTAAACTGTTCTGCGACCTGGGTTCTTACCCCTTTTGAAATAGCGATGGGCAATTTGTCATTGTGATGTGAAATTTCACCCAAAACGGGAATATTGGTTTTGGAAGTCACCTCTTTTTTTAACTTAATTTGGGTGTTTAATTGGTAATAAATAAATACCAAAGCAAATGGACCACCGAAACCAAAAAATAAGGCGAATCCCAACACTAACATTTTGTTTGGTTTTGAAGGTTTCCCCCCGGCCATAGCAGGATCAATAATCCTTGAATTGCTTACGGTAGTTGCCGCTAATGACATCCCCGCCTCTTCCTTCTTTTGGATTAAATATTGATAATGGTCCTGTTTAATGGCCTGTTGCCTATTGATTTCCAATAACTTCCTCTCAATTTCCGGTATTCTTCCGGATTGTATTTCAAGCTCTGTGGTCCTTGCAAGAATTTTTTTCCTGGCGATCTCTAATCCGGACCTGATATTTTTAATGTTTTCCAGGATATTTCTTCTGGTGTTGACCAGCTGTTGATCCAGTTCCACTACAAATGGATTATTAGGTTGGGTGGTCCTCAACATCCTTTCCCGGTCCTTTTGTAAATCGTTGAATTGGCTAATATAGGACATCAAAGTTTGGTCATTGATATTCAAAGTACTGGGAACTGTCTGATATTCATCATCTTGATTCAACAAATAATTCTCCAGAAAATTTAGCACATCCAGTTGGACGGAAAAATCTGCCAATTCTTCCTTTCCTTCATTGAATCTGGAAGCATACTGCTGCGCATCGCTACTCAGTTCAGTGATCTTATATTGTGTTTTGAAGTTTTCTACTTTTTGTTCAATTGCCCTCAGATCGGTAGTTACTGAATCGAGTTGTTGTTCAATAAAATCAAGTGTGTTTTTTGCGGTTTGATTTTTATCTCTTATCGCCTCCTTATTATAGGATTCAATGAGTTTGTTTAATACCAGAACCCCCTTTTGGGGAACAGGGTCCGTAAAACTCAATCTCAATACACTGGCCAATTTATTGACAATCATCACATCAAGCTTTCTACTGTACCTGCCTGCCAGGGAATAGGGATTGTTGAAATTTACCAGGATAGTACTCGGATAACGCATATCCTGCATCCTTTTCACTCTAAATACCCCAAAGGGATAAGAAAGTTCATCTCCAAACTGATGGTTGGAGATGCGCCCCTCTTCTGCTTCTATCTGAAAATTATTTTCATCGACAATATGAAATTTAAAGGTGGTAAGCATGTCTCTATTGAAAAAAGCAGTAGAATCATAGCTTTCCAATACCACTTCAATGGGCACTTGAGGTCCAAAGATCTCCTTGTCTCTGAAGAAGTTATCTTTTACAAAATAGGATACGTTCAAATCCAGTCCCATAATGGCAGATTGCATCAGGCTGACTGATTTCAGCACCTCTGCTTCATTTTCCACTACTTTGGAGGATTGATAGGTCTCCAATTCCGAATAAACCGCATTTTGGGAAAAATCGGAACCTTTGTTATTGTTGATCAAAATAGTAGCACCTACCGGGTACTCGGGAGTAGTATTTAGAAAATAAAGATATGCCAATCCCACACAAATAGAAACTCCCAATATATACCAATACCAAAACTTGAGGTATTTAAGGACCAAGTGTTTGTAATCTGTCTTTTCAACTTCCCTGGGTTGAAACCCATCCATCAACATATCGGACATTTTCATTATATTTTTGATTATTTAATTCAAGTAAAATCGCAAATTGAACAATAAGGATACGCCTATAGAAACAATAAGCCCTATGGTCGCAAATGATCTTTGGTTGGTACTGGCCTGTATGGCTTTGATCTTGTCAGGTTCTACATAGATTACGTCATTTTGATGCAACATAAAATACGGAGAGTTTAAAATCGCTTTATCATTTAGGTTAAGCCTAACCGCTTTTCTCATCCCATCTTCATCTCTGATAATTAAAACATTTTCCCTTTTTCCATACTCGGTCATATCCCCAGCAAGCCCCAACGCTTCCAAAATAGAAATCCTGTCTGTGGGAATGGTAAAAGTATTGGGATTATCCACCTCTCCGATTACGGTAATTTTGAAATTCAAATACTGAAGATTTACAATGGGATCTTTGATGTATTCTTCCAGTCTTTCAGACATTTTAGCGATTGCTTCCTCTTTAGTCAGCCCTGCCAATGAAACCATTCCTAGTACCGGGAAGTTGACGTTTCCTTCTTTATCCACCAGGTACCCTTCATTCAATGGTACCGCAGCATTCGAAATCTGGCCTGATTCTGTGGTAGACATGACCCCGGCATTAAATAACAAGTTGGATTCCGGGTTAAGACTACTGACGGTAATTTTAAGGAGGTCTCCTTTTTGAATTCTGGGCTCCACCATTTCAGTGATCTGCGTGGAATATCCTTCACCAGATTCAATATCACTGAAATAAACTAAATTTCTTTTGGCACAACCAAACAGGAAGGAAATTGCTATTAATAAAATAAAATTTACCTTGAATACGGACTTTTTCATAAAACTTGATTATTAAATTATTTGATTGTCAAACCTTGAAATCATTGAAGAAAATCAAAAGTAAATGTTATTGAAGATGCTAAATGATTATTAAACTAGAAATATTTGGCCAAAAATAGTTAAATAGGAGGACAATAAGAATCTCCAACTCCTTAATATTTTTCCCGGATATGGCTTCGCCCCGTGGGTCCCAATAATTTAAGACTTAATAAAACAAGGTGATAAAACCGACTATTTGAAAGGTCTTTCTATCAAATACCTATTATCGAAAGGATTTAAGATGCTAAGACAGAATTTTGGGCCTATTTGATGTCCACAGTCTCTGTTTTCCACTAAAAAATGGATAAAGTCGGATACTATGGAAATCCATTAAAAACGGAAACCTGGGGGATAAAAAGAATAAATCATCCATCAGATATCCACATTTCGGTTCGGTTTTAAACGAACCGCTATTTTATTAAAAACCGAATTTTTAGATAAAAATCAATAAGCTTTTTGATTTTTTGTTATGAGTGAATAAGCTGTTTCAATAATTATTATAACATCAAAAATTAAACACCATTTTTTTACATAAAAGAAATCCAACCTGTATCTCGCATACAATTCCTGGAAATTATTAATCTCCCCCCTAAGGCCCTTGGACTGTGCCAAACCCGTAATTCCAGGCTTCACTTGATGCCTGCCCATAAAGTTATCAATTTCTTTTGCAAATTCAATATTCATCAAGGCAGAATGTGGTCTGGGTCCAACAATGGACATGTCTCCCAATAGGACATTGAAGACTTGAGGTAACTCATCCAAACTGCTCATTCTAAGTATTTTACCAACTTTCGTTACCCTTGAATCATCTTGGGTTGCCTGCTTAATATCCGCTTCATTATTTTTTACCATTGACCGAAATTTGTAACAATAAAATAATTTATTGCCTCTTCCATGCCTCAATTGCTTAAAAAACACTGGCCCTTTCGAGTCCAACTTGATTAAAATTGCAATAATAGGAAAAAGCCAAGATATAATCAATATCAGCGTAAAAATCGAAATCCCTAAATCAAAAATCCTCTTACTAATTCGTTTTGGAAAATTTCCATCATATTTTTTCGCCTTTCCGATGTTAATTTGTCGCCGTTCCTTTTTAAAATTCTCCCTGCTTCGGGAATGACCAAAATTTCGGTCGATTAAAATATTCTCCATCTCTAACAATCTTTAACTTCAACTTCAAACCCTAACCTGGTACTTAAAAAACATTTTTGTATATTTAAAATACATTTTTACAAATATATAATGAGTTTCGCCCCCTACCAAATATTTTGTCAGATATATTTGATAAAAATCATTTTTTTATATTTGAGATACATTTTATTGGTTTTTTTAAGAAAATAATTCCTGCGAAGGAAAACGAATTTATTGGAATCCAGGAGAGGAATTAAAGTGTGAATTTTGGTTTGATATTAAGCGTTAAAATCCAGCTTTTTAACACATCCATTAAGAAAAAGCAATTCAAAAGGGGCTCATAAAAGGTATTCTAAACAAAAAATAACCTTATTTAAGCACACGATTACGATTCGATAGCCAAATTGTAGACCCTATTTTATTTTAATTCATGAGCATCAGGAATTCTAACTACAATTTCCGTTTTCTTATTCAAGAAAACGCTTTTAAAAGTCCAAAACAGTATTTTTAAATCAAGTATTAAACACCATTTCTTTATATAAAAATGGTCCAGTTTTACCCTGCCATAAATATCAAAAAAAACCATAATTTCCCCCACATACGCCTTTGATTGGGCTAATCCGGTTATTCCTGGCTTGACCTGGTGCCGGAACCTATAATTATCGACCTCTTCCGCAAAATAATTATTCATAGGAACTGAATGAGGTCTGGGTCCAATAACGGACATCTCGCCTTTCAAAACATTAATAAACTGTGGAACTTCATCCAAATATGTCCTTCTTAAAAAACTTCCCAACTTGGTCAACCTATTGTCATTAATAGCCAGCTTAGCGTCCCCCTCCTGATTTACCAACCTGGTTCTGAACTTATAACAGAAAAATTCCTTATTGCCCTTACCATGCTTTCTCTGCCTAAATAGCACCCGACCTGGTGATTCCAATTTTATCAATAACGAAATCAAGGGAAATAACCAACTCATCACAAACACCAGAAATAATATTGAGAAAACAATATCGAATGCTCTTTTCAAAAATAATTTCCCGGAATCAGTCAAATAAACCCTGCCATCGGGCGATACATAACCGCTTAATCTTTTGGGTAAAAATACCAGTTCATTTTTCCTATTTAAAAATTTTCCCATAACAATACCAGAAAGTATCAGAAAGTATACAAAACATTTTTATGTATCTGAAATACATTTTAGCAAATATATTCAGCAAAAGGTTAGGAACCAAGTAAATTTACTTTAAAACCAAAAAATCAGTAAATAAAAACAGGAATAGGTCTGAGGATAAGTTTTCCCGAGAAGGCAAGTGTTGTGTCATGCCTTAAATGACATTTTCCTGCGCTCGCCCCTCTGTCCCCTATAGGGGGAAGACAGCCCACGGGATTAACCTATTAGAAGATATACATATGTTGGTTTAGCGCCAAAATTGATGTGACATGACACTAGGATAACTCTCAAAAAAATGATTTTCCGATCAATTAGAAGTGGTAGCGGTATGGAATTTAACCGTATCAATAAAAAGCCTGACTTTATCGGGATCGGTATCCGGGTATACACCATGACCTAAATTAGCAATATGACGACTGCCCCTAAATTGGTCAAGCATGATCTGTGTTTGCTTAATTAGTTCTTTGTCAGAAGCATACAATGCAGCAGGATCCAGATTGCCTTGTAATACTTTTTTGTCTCCCAGATTTCTTCTTACCTCCGTGATATCCATATTCCAATCTAAGCCAATGGTGTCACAAGGTAGGTTTGAAATAGCTTTCAAAGCAAAGTAAGCGCCTTTTGCAAAAACGGTCACAGGTGCTTCGGTAATGGCTGCACAGATTTTTTCAAGATATTTTAAGGAAAATTCCCGGTAATGGTAGGGAGGAAGAATTCCTGCCCAACTATCAAAAACCTGTACCAGGTTGGCACCTGATGCAATTTGGGCTTTAAGGTATTTAATAGTACTTGCTGTAATCATTTCCAATAATTGGTGGGCAAGTGTGGGGTGCTGGTATAACATGGCCCTGGCTTTGGAAAAAGTTTTACTTCCAGAACCTTCCACCATATAGGCAAAGATGGTCCATGGAGCACCTGCAAACCCAATTAAGGGCACTCTCCCATTCAATGCCTTTTTAGAAATTTTGATTGCTTCCAAAACATAATTTAAATCCTCTTTGGGTTCAACTATATGTAGGAATTTAATATCTGCCATATTATCAATGGTTTTTGGAAACCAGGGGCCCTTATTTTCCACCATGCGATAGGGAAGCCCCATGGCTTCAGGAACCACCAAAATATCCGAAAATATGATGGCCGCATCCACCCCAAGAAGATCTACTGGCTG
>JBBDSB010000373.1:0-6335 GCA_040905205.1 Cyclobacteriaceae bacterium | reverse complement strand
ATCTCATTCAATCTACTTCAATCTTAATCAATCTACTTCAATCTCATTCAATCTCCGTCCGGTGCACCAGGTAATCCGTCAGGTTTTTCCACTGTACCTTTTGAAAACCCAACCAGCCTCCTCCGGTCATCAGCGTATTGATCCATTCTCTGTCCCCTGTTTCGTCCCATTCATTGTTGATGGTTTCATCCTTTCCGATTTCATAGGCGTATAGGATGGTTCCCACACGTTTTATACGGAAGGTGCTGGTGGCTTCTTCAGAAAAAAAATGTTCCACTTTTTCTTTATCGTCGGTCTGATTAATGGGTTTTTCACTGGGACCGACCACAAATTCCGCCATTTCCTCCTGATCGACCATGGAGGTAACTTTCACCCAGTTATCAGGCAGGGGACCTGGAAGATTTATCAGAATATAATCTCCGGTTTCTATGGGTTTTCCTGATTTGCCGAGACCGTTGCCATCATAGAGTTCAAATGTACTGGTAATGCCCGGCATTTCGGACCATTTATTTACATCAAATAGTTTTGTCTTTGAGCGGTTGAAAGCTTCCTTGGTGTCCTGCAGGGTCTTGAACTCATTTTTACTGTAATAAATCTTATCTTTAGCATTTTTACCTTTCAATACTTTTATTTCCTTCAGGATTTTTTCTTTGATGGATTGAACAATATCCGATAGCCCCATGATGATGTGAATTAATGAAAGAACATCTTTCCAACCATACAATAACAAGTATTGTGCTGAAAATCCAATGCAATCAATTCTCCGATAAATATTTACTACCGAATGGAGAATCCCGCTTTTCGCATAGACTGGGTGGAGATTGAACCTACATCCCTGCTATTTAGGGAGAAAGGGATTCGAGGCATTTGTAATGCCGGCAAAATTTGAAAGTACGTATTATACGTTACTAAACACAGATATGTCTGGCCATTGCATATGGCCTTTTGGTAAGCTTTAATTGTTCAAAGCACCGAAAAATTATAAAATTCGTCAAGGGATCAAGATTATAAATTCAAAATAAAACTGTCCATATCAAAGCCCGCCTGTTTATATTGCCAGTTGGTGCAGATTACCTGTTTTAAAGCAAGCTTTAACTTATTATAATCGTTGGGTTTGTTGATGTAGATATTGGCACCTTTCATAAAAGCTTCTTCCATATCTTTTTTGGAAGAGGAAGTAGAATAAATGGCAACTGGTAATTTTTTGGTTTTCGGGTCTTCCCTGATTCTTGACAGACATTCAAATCCCCCCATATAGGGCATGTTCAAATCCAAAAAGAGAAGGTCAGGAATAATTGTTTCCGGTTTTTTCAGGTATTCGATCAGTTCTAAGCCATTTTCTTTGGTAGTTAAATAAATATCCATGTCCAGACTTTCAATGGCAGTACCAAAAAGCATGCGGTCATCTTCATCGTCATCTACAAGTATTATTTTGATGTTTTTGTCAATCATTCCATATGGATATTAATCTCATAGTTTATTTCGGCTCAATTCTACGTTGTTTTTCAAATTTATTTTTTCCCTTTGCTCCATAATTTTGAGAAAGGAGGAAGGGGATAGGCCCACTTTTTTCTTGAATTGATTGGATAAATGAGCCACACTGCTGTAATTTAGCTTATGAGCTGCTTCTGTTAATGAAAAATTTTCCTTCATCAACATACTTTTTACCATCTCAATCTTCTGAAGGATAATAAAATTTTCTATAGTTGAATAAGTAACCTCCGAAAAGGTGTTGGATAAATAACCATAGCTGTAGCCCAATTTTTCAGTAAGGTAAAAAGAGGTCTTATAAAATGAATCAACCTCCCCCTGTTGGACCATTTCAATAATACAGTTTTTGATCTTCTCAACAAGCAGTTCCTTTTGGTCAGAAATGATCTCTATCCCATATGCGGAGAGATTTTCCTGTAATTGCATGATTTCATCCGGATTGAGCTCCCTGTGCAAATTGATTTCTGCCAGTCCCTCAAAATCAATTTGGATACCAAATTTATCGAACTCATCTTTTACTATTTTTTGCAGGGCTTTGGCATAATTATATTTTAGATTCATTTCAACAATAGGGTTGGGTAGCTGTTTGGTTTAGGGTATTTAAAATTAATTCAGGATATAAGGTAATGCCTCATTGGATGGATTTTACCCACCATATTACCAAAATGGCAATTAAATTCAATCCTGAAATTATCTTTTAAAATAGCAAGAGCAACGTGCGCAATGTAAAAATAATCTTTCACCTTCAAATTACAAAAATAATGGATAGAAATCATATTCCGTATATACGTATATAAATAAATTTTTTTTTAATTCAGGATTGAAAGCCCATTATAGGATTTCTGACAGCATACTCAGTGATTTCTGACATTGAAATTCAAAAATGGATGAAGCACAACCTTATTCTCTTCGGAAATGGACCATTAGTGGACTGTATTGATAATAAACTTACACGGAATGTAACTTATTATTCTTAGAATCAAAATGATTAATTTCAAATACCAGAATTATTCTAATCAGAAAATGACCTGATCCTGTTCTTTCCTTGTTGTTTACCTCTTGTTTTTTATCCTGTTGACATGAAACTGTTTTTTTTATTGGTTTAAAAGAGATTAGAACGATGTGGGTCAATCCAGGTATGATCTTTGACCCTTTATTATATTCATTTGATTGGTAAATGTTTGTAAAACCGAATTACCATATTGATGATAAGTTATCGTTTAAACTAAACCATATTATTATGAATGAGGATAAAAATGAAGGTCAATTAGCAAAAAATATTGAAAATTATACGGCAGAAATTCCATCTGATGCGTATTTATGGACCTCGGTAGGTGTCATGGGGCTTTCACTAACCCTAAAACTGTTGAAAAAAAATGAAATGGCCTTGTTTGTTGGTCAGTGGGCCGCTCCATTTCTTTTGATGGGTATTTATAATAAAATAGTCAAAACAGAAGGCTCAGACTGATTGATCTGATTTGATGATTGTTAAGCCAATCCCTTTGAATTTCTGGATTTTCAGAATAATCAAAGGGATTTTTTTATGGCTAAATTTGGCGTGAGAATTTAGGTTATTGGATTCTCAGGCTTTCTTCACTGGTATGGATTGGTCAATAAAAATGAGAATTGTACCCATTAAACCAGAGAACAATTCTCAATTTTAAACCAAATTTTTAATTCCTTAAAAGGCTATTTCCATAACTTTTAATTTTGCATAGAGGGTTTTTCTGTGGATATTTAAAATTTCGGCAGCTTTGGTTTTATTGAAATTTACCTTTTGAAGTACTTCCATAATGTGCGTTGATTCCGCCTTTCGTGCAGTTGATTTGAGATCATGATGGTCTTCCGGTTCCTGGGTATTTAAATGCATTCTGGGATTGACCTGGGCTTGACCGTTCATTTTTCCATTTAAATGATGGGTAGCAGGGTTATTTAATAAAACATGCGGCAGGGCATTTTTATAAATAAAATTATCCTTTTCGATAAACAGGCAGGCCCTACGGATTACATTTTTTAATTCCCGGATATTGCCGGGCCATTCATAATCATAAAGGATTTCATTTACTTCCTCAGAAAGCTGTGGTTTGTCCAAGTTCAATTCTTCACTTGTTTGGTTCAGGAAATAATCGATGAACAAGGGAAGGTCCGAAATCCTTTCTTCTAAGGTAGGCACTTTTAAAATAAATTCACTTAACCTAAAAAACAAGTCTTCGCGAAAGCTGGTGGACCCGGACTTGGACATCAGGTCTTCATTGGTGGCGGCAATAACCCTGACATCTATGGGCACTTCCTTGACCCCACCGATCTTTCTGATCACTTTTTCCTGAAGGGCTCTGAGCAATGCCATCTGGGTTTCCAGGGATAGGTTGGCGATTTCATCCAAAAAAATCGTGCCTCCATGGGCCAGTTCAAACAATCCTGTTTTTTTAGTGATGGCACCTGTGAAGGCCCCTTTTTCATGACCAAAAAGCTCACTCCCTGCGATTTCCTTGGAAAGGCTTCCACAATCTACGGCTACAAATGGTTGATCGGACCGCTCACTTACTTTATGGATCAATCTGGCCACGGATTCTTTTCCGGTACCTGTTTCGCCTTCTATGATGACGGTGAAGTTAGTCGTGCCCACCCTTTTTATTTGATTGATCATTTCCAAAGCCTCTTTGCTTTTGCCCACCACAAATCCAAATTCATGGTTAATGCCCTCCTCCTGAAGTATAGTGTTCTTTTCCGGTGGGGCGACTTTGGGTGCTTGGGGATCATCCGGTTGATTACAATCCTGAAGCGCTTCCAACAATTCATCCGGATTCAGGGGCTTTGTCAGGTAATTGTACGCACCTTTTTTGATCAGGTCAACCGCATTCTTAAGGTTGACCTCCCGGCTCATAAAAATCATGGAAACCCCCGGGTCGATTTTTAGGACTTTTTCAAAAAAATCACCACCACTCATATCAGGTAAACGATATTCGCAAATAATGACATCAAATTTGGCCTTTTCAATGATATTTAATGCAGGGGTTCCTTGTGTGATGGTTTCAACCTCAAATTGATTTTGGGACAGAAATTTTTGTAGGAGTTCGCATGTGGAGATTTGATTATCAACAATTAATATCTTTTTCATATCTAATAGGGCTTAAGGATTCTGATTGAAGGTTGTGATTGGCCCAACCAATTATTTTCAAAGATAGAGAAGGAAATGCCCCACTTTGTTACAATATAATTTCGGTTGGTTACAATATTCTAATATTGATTTCGAAAAATAAAGAATCCGCAGGTAAGCCTGCGGACTCTTATTATATTAATCAACCACAACAATTTACAATGATCTAAATCTACTCTTCATGACCCGTTCTAACTTAGGGTTGATTCCATACCCCTAAATTGGGATTAATGTAATTGGCTCAGATTTTGAATTTACAATTGTAAAAGTGAATACTACTCAATTAGAATGCCAATGATCAATTTTTTCCACATATATTCCGTCAAAATCATTGACCTCAGGTTCGCTAATGATGCCTTAGGGGTTTAGAATCTTCCCTTTTTTTGCATAATTTGCTTCAAATTGGGCCAAGGTTGACATAAATCATTTATTCAAAGATGTTAAAAGGATTAAAGGGTTTGCAGACCCGGATTATCATTATTGCTACCATAACGTTTATTTTCATTTATTTCATCTCTTGGGTTTTAATGCCCAAGCCTTTGAAGGATCACTGGAAAAATTCCTTGAATTTGTCCATCCTGAAGAAAGGTTGGCTACCCAACAGGCTTTTGATCCGGAGTCACCCGAATTACCCTTTGTAATCAATCCCATCAAATTGATTTCATCAGAGGGAAGTTTAAAGTATATCCGCTTGAGCAAAGATGTCATCCAGGATGGCACCCATAAAATCATGCTCATAGCCATTAAAGATGTTAGTTTGGAAATATCCAAAAACTTTAAATTGTCCGCCCAAAATAGGGAGGTGATGAATAGAAATGAAGAACTTGAATTTTTCAACTATGTGACAGCCATGACCTTCAGGAACCCTTAAGAAAAATTCAGATATTCATTTCTATCATTAAAGAAATGAAGGAAATAAAATTCACCCCCAAGGGTTATGATTATTTTTTAAGGATTCAGAATTCGGCCAATAGGATGCAATTATTGATCAATGACTTACTGAAATATACCAATATTTCCAAAGGAGAGAAGACATTTGAAAAGGCCGATTTAAATGAATTGCTCAATGGTGCGCTGGAAGAAATATCACATCTTATTGAAGAGAAAAAAGCGAAAATTGAGGCCGGAAATCTACCCCATGCCAGCGTGATACCTTTTCAATTTCATCAATTATTCATGAATATCATAGGCAATGCATTAAAGTACGCTTACGCTGATCAGGTTCCAGTTGTAAAGATCCAAACCAAAAAATTGACCCCTGAAGAGATGGAATTATTCCCTCAATATTTCATGTCGGATTTAATTAAAATCGTTATTCGGGATAATGGCTCCAGAAAGGACCCCGGAACCAAATCCCCCTTTATAAAGGGGGTCTGGGGGATTTTTTCGGAAATGGGGTAAAAGATTACGCTCCCAGAAAATTTTTTAAATAGTAAAATCCCTCCCGACATTCGGGACAGGCTCTTGCCCCCTTGTCAAGGGGGAATTGCTGAAATTGGGATTTGTTGCTGATCCGATGAGTATTGATGGGGCCAAACAGCTTTTCGGCTGGAATGGATGCGTTACCAGTTCGCTAACCGAATAAACAAATTTCATAAAACCTCCTGAAAATTGTGTAATACTTCATAACAAGGATAAAGTAACTTTGTTTACTAACTTGGCAAGGCTATTTGGTTTTTATTTTAAT
>JBBDSB010000372.1:0-6339 GCA_040905205.1 Cyclobacteriaceae bacterium | reverse complement strand
TTTTTTAAACTGAATAATGATTAATTATAGTTTTATGAAATTAAATTGGGCTTTTTCAACTTCAGTACTATTTCTCCTCACCATATTCATAGTGATTTCATGTAGCAGTCCTCAACCTGTAGAAATTCATGAAACCGAAGAGTATAAAAGAGCTGTGTCTGATTTTTATGTAAGTCTGGGTGCAAGTCAAACGGACGAAACCAGATTTGCCTTCAATAAGATGAATGATGTAGCAAAAGCATTCCCTGAAGAAGCAGCCGCATGGGCTAATCTTGGTGTCTTTGCAATGAGGCAGGGAAACTATGATTTGGCTGAGGATCGATTTAACCGTTCTCTGGAAATCGAACCGAATCATCCCGATGTGCTCTTTTTGAGCAGCATCATGGAAAGTCTGAGAGGTGACATGGAAAAATCGATTGGCTATCTGAGGAGAGCAGTAGAGACAGAACCAAACCATTTGAAAATACAGTATGCACTTGCTCAGGAACTTGAGAGAGCTGACGCTCGCATACATGCCGATGAAATTTCTTCAATCTATGATCATCTGATTGATTTAGAGCCTGAGAATCAGGTGATCATATTGGAAGCAACCAGATTTGCTGCAAAATCTGAAGATTTTGATCGGGTTGGGGAGTTACTTGAGTTGATTTCAGAACACTCGGACGGCTGGGATTTGGAGTTAGTAAGCCAACTTGAAATCATCAATGAAATGCTTATAGATAGAAATATAACCGAACTGACACTTGAGATCTCTTTTTTGAGAAATATGCTGCAATCAAATGAACGGTTTCAGGATGATCTTCTTAAAGTAGAACTACCACCAACAGATCTGGGCTACCTAATCCCACACTTTATAAACCTTCCAAAACCGGAAGTTGTCGTTGCCGATCCGGATATGGGTATCATGTTTGAACGTATGCCACTTGAACTACCCGTTGAAACATCCGCCTGGTTGAAAGGTGTGTCACTTTTAGACTCATCCATACCTTTTCCGGTTTCTCTTACAGATGGAAAACTGGTTATTGATGACAATAATGAGCTCGATTTCCCGGGTTTGACCAATCAACCGCTTCCCTCACAATCCGTGATTGAAATTGACTATAACTACAACTTTAGAAATGACCTGGCAATGGCCGGAAGTGAAGGGTTTAGATTATATCGCCTGAATGAAGATCAGTCCTTTGACAATGTTACAGATTCCTTAGGTTTGAAAAACGGTACAATCAACCGGGAATACGTTAGTTTATGGACTTTTGATATTGAAATGGATGGGGACTTGGATATACTGCTGGCCCCCCGTATTGGTATACCGATTGTCCTTAGTAATAATGGAGATGGAACATTTACGGAAGTAGAAGCTTTTCCGGAGTTAGAAGATCCCAGACGGTTTTTATGGGCTGATCTTACCGGTGATGGTACTCCTGAAGCCACATTTTTACAGGAGAATGGTTATGTAAAGACGTTTAAAAATCTCAGGGGTGGAAATTTCGATGAAGGATATACTCTTTCAGAAGGAATTGCAGCTATTGCTGTCGGTGATATTGATGCAGATAGCCAGTTTAATATTATCACAGTTTCAAATCAGGGTGACGTTTACTCACACAATTACTCATTAAGAATCGGTGAATGGGTCAATGAAATTCTTATAAATGACTGGGATGCAGAATTGGAAGCCGGTAAAACCAATTTGTTTATCGTCGATATTGATAATAACGGAGGGCTGGATTTGATCCTTTCCACTAAAAATTTCACAACTTTATGGCTTGGTGATGCAAACAGAAATCCAATTCACTATGAGAAAGATTTACCTGGTGGCATTGTCAATATATTTGATGTAGATGGCAATGAGCGTTTGGATTTGCTTGGCGTGACTGAAAATCTGGAGCCTTTTCAACTAAAGAATGAAGGAACCAAACCCTATTTTGCTCGGTTAATTCGTGCCAGAGCCTCCGGTGAGTTAGGAGATCAGCGGATAAATTCTTTTGGTATTGGCGGTGAGATGGATATACGATCGGGCTTACTCTATCAGAAAGCGCTTATTTCATCACCGATCATTCATTTTGGCCTGGGTGAATATGAAGAGGCAGAAATGTTAAGAATTATCTGGCCGAACGGATCCGTTCAGACCGAATTTGCAGAGTTGGGTATGGGGGCTACTATTTTTAATGAACAAATTCTGAAAGGGTCTTGTCCATGGCTCTTTACAAATGACGGTGAAGAGATACAATTTGTCACAGATGCTCTCTGGAGATCTCCTTTAGGTCTCAGGATTAATGCACAGGAGACAGCAGGAGTTATTCAGACGAATGACCGTGTGAAAATTTCGGGGCACCTTCTCAATGAAACAAATGGGATATATGACATCCGGATTACTGCCGAACTCTGGGAAACACACTTCTTCGATTACGTTGACCTTGTAGCGGTGGATCATCCGAAGGATACAGAAGTCTATATCGATGAACGATTTGTATTTCCTGCACCGGACCTTTCAACAAAAATCATGAGTAAACCGATTCCTGTTGCTCGCGTCACCGATCAGTGGGGGAAGGACTTAACTGAAACCGTTTCTGAACTTAATCAAACATATATTGCACCATTTCAGAAGAGTGCCTATCAGGGTTTGACAGAAGAGCACTATATTGTGATAGAATTAAATGACAACATAGATCATGATGAACTCTATTTGGTCATGTCCGGATGGCTCAGGCCTACAGACAGTTCAATCAACCTGGCCCTTAGTCAGGGGTCTATAGATCCACCTTCGTTCATGGTCGTAGAGGTATCGGATGGATCCGGTGGCTGGAAGGTAATAGAAGATAATTTCGGATGGCCGGCAGGTAAACTTAAAACCATCCTACTTGATCTTGAAGGTCAATTTGATCATACAGAAGAGAGGCTGGTTCGCTTCACTACCTCGGCAGAAATCTATTGGGATTCTATATTACAGGCCGAGAAAAAAAGTGACTCACTCTACAGGGAGATCTCATTGGAACCGGTAAATATGGAGTTAAGATACAGGGGGTATTCAGAGTGGAACAGAGCTGATTCCACCTCGCCATTACTTCCAACATATGGTGAGATATCCGGTACAACGCAACGGTGGAGGGATCTTGAAGGGCATCATACCCGCTTTGGGGATGTCAGTGAACTGCTTGAGATCATTGATGACCGATATGTCATAATGAATGCCGGTGATGAAATCCTGCTGCACTTCAATTCACTTCCGGAACCGGAAGAAGGGTTTACCCGCAGTTTCGTCTTCGTATCGGATGGCTGGGTGAAAGATGGTGATTATAACACTGAAGCCTCTGCAACAGTTGGACCACTGCCTTATCATGGAATGGCAGATTATGAATACAACAGTGATGTTACGCTTTGGGATGACCCTGTTTTCCGGCAATACAGAGAGGACTGGATAAATTATCATACCCGTTACGTTACACCTCATGTATTCAGGACGGCATTTGTTTTTGAAAATTGAGTCTATCAAATTTATCAGGACAAACGTTTTAAGATAGTGACTTCGAAATCTAATCTTAGTCACATGAATTCGTAAATGGGTTATTTATGATGGTATATTTTTTAAAATATTATCAGCTAATAGTGGCCATTATTTTGACCTTTCTAACCGGTACGGTACAAGCTAAATTACTATCGCAGGTCGAGGATACGGTCAGGATCGGCTTGATGCTGTCTGAAGATCCTGAAACCGATATAAACTCAAGGGAGGCACTGTTTACAGTACAATATGTTGCAAACAGGGTTAATGAGAGGGGTGGACTGAATGGCCGAACACTTGAAATAATTTATAAATCCGGTGCCGGTGATTGGGGAATCAACTCTAAAAAGTCTGTTGAGTTAATATATGACCATGATGTAAGTGCGATAATGGGCTCTTTAGACGGACAAAATGCTCATTTAACTCAAATGGCCATCACTAAAGCCGAAGTTGTTTTTTTGGCAACCAGAGCTACAGATCCCACTCTTTCCAATGCAAATATACCGTGGTTTTTCCGTGTGATTCCGAGCGATAAACAACAAGCAGAAACTTTGACTGAATATATTTTCAGGGTGAGGGGATTAAATAATATCGCAGTGATCTACTCGAATCACTACGATAGCAGAATGGCAGCAAATGCATTTAATCGTCTTGCTAGTGAGAAACTTCACTACTCAATCCAGACCTTTGAATATGATCAACAAAAAATGGAATTCGAGTCGCTACTGCTACAATTAAAAAATGATGATAAAGATGGAATTGTCCATTTTGGCTTGGATAGAGAGTTGATAAATTTATTATCCGCTATGGAAAAAACCGATTTTAAAAAGCCTGTATTCATACCACTCACATTTCAGAGTGAACTAATGGATACTGATCATTCTTTTGAGATCTATTCTGTATGTCCAATAAAATGGCCGCCTCAGTTCGATTCCGGGTTCATTAGCCTTTTTAAGAAGCAGTTTCAACGAAATCCGGGGTTGATAGCAGCATACAGTTATGATGGAATTCAAATTCTGGTTGAAAGTATTCGTAATAAAGGGTACAGCCGGAGGGAGATAAGAGACAGGCTATCAGTGCTCGATTATCCTACAGGTGTAACCGGACAAATTCGCTTTAACAATAATGGAGATATTGTAAATCAAACAACAATTTGTAAATGGTGATCGATTTTAGATCTGTTTTTTATTTGAATAAAATAAATCTATTTCTTCGTGAATAGACAGTTTACAATGATTTCCATTATAGTATACTGGCAAAATCCCCATAAACTGTTCCGGATATGAGTGGTTGGATGGAAATGCATGTCTGACATATCCTGAAAAAAGTACTTTTTCACACACATTTGTTCATTATATGGTTGTAATAAAACGAGAAATTTACGTATGTTAATTAGAGTAAAATGTCTAAATATCTAAAATAATGATATTCAATCCATTCCGGCTCAACTCAGAATCATTATCCTGAAATTAAATGGTAGACAACAGATCTGATTTTAATTATTCCAAATTCATCGCATTGACTCTTTTTATCACACTAATTGCAACTATTACAATTGGCTGTATGCATGATGAAGGTTCGAGCAGTGATGATAATTTGCCACAAGGTTCTCACTTAATTGAAGAAGGACTTTATAATTTCATTGATGTTACAAGTGCCTCGGGAATAGATTTTGTTCATAACATGGGAGATGATCATTTAAGTAATGTCATTGAATCTGTTGGTAGTGGATGTGCTTTTTTGGATATAAATCAAAACGGACTGATGGATATTTACATTGCCAACGGTTCATATCACGAAACAATCAGCTCCGGTGAACACCCTGAAGATTTAACAGAAAATGTACTCTATGAAAATATGGGCAATGGCCGGTTCAGAAATCGTACTGATCAAGCCGGTGTAGGTGACACCGGATATTCAATGGCTGTTTCAGTATCAGATTTCAATAATGATGGCTTCCCGGATATTTATGTGAGTAACTATGGCCCAAATAAGCTGTACAGGAACAATGGAGACGGAACTTACAGTGATATTTCTGAAATAGCAGGAGTAGCCGGCAATGAAAGTAGTGCCGGTGCTGTATGGCTGGATTACAACAACAACGGACTTATGGATCTCTACGTGGCCAACTATGTAGAGTTCAATCCGGAATTAAATCTTGTCTATGCTCCTGACGGTTATCCGGGTCCGCTCAATTTTAAAGGCCAATCTGATGTGCTATACAGAAATAATGGTGATGAAACTTTTACAGATGTAACCGAAGAAATGGGGATTTTCATGCCGGATGGACGTGCAATGGGCGTTGGTTCAATCGATTATGATGGAGACGGTTTCCCGGAAATCTATGTAGCGAACGACGCCATGGCTAATTTTTTCTTTAAAAATGACAATGGAACAGTGTTCAGGGATATTGCCGTGAGATCTGGAGTGGCATTTAACCGTGGAGGTGAAGCCGTTGCCAGTATGGGGGTTAGTTTCGCCGATTATAATGGCGACGGACTGATCGATTTTTTTGTGTCGGACGATTCCTACAACTCTCTCTATCAAAATCGTGGTGGCGGACTTTTTACTGAAGTTTCGTTTCCTGCCGGGATTGCGGTTGCAAGCGGGCAACATGTGGGTTGGTCAGCTGCTTTTATGGATTACAACAATAATATGCTCAAAGATATTTTTATCGTAAACGGTGATTTGAAGCATCTTTATGGTCAAGAGGATCAACTTTTTATAAATAACGGTGACGGTACTTTTCAGGTTTCATCTACTGAACTTGGACCGTATTTCAGTGAATCAATGGTTGCCAGGGGTTCCTGTTTCGGTGATTTCGACAATGATGGTGACAT
>JBBDSB010000371.1:0-1078 GCA_040905205.1 Cyclobacteriaceae bacterium | reverse complement strand
GCCAAACAAATAACCTATTCTGAAGTAAAAATTTCTGGTAACCAAACTGTATCTGTAAAATTAGAGTTGCCACAGATGAGAAGAGATTTTTATAAGGATATCACGGTATTGGCATTCCCAACTAATGAGAACCAAAAAACGAAGAATAGTATAACTGATCTTGGTTTAAAACTGGGGTACCACGAATTAGGAGGTTCGGCACCTGACACCCGTTTTTTATTGACCAATTCCTCCAGGGGAAACAAAAATTCAGAAGACAATTCCAGTTACCTGATTAAGAAGGATGAAGTTATTGACATTTCATCACAAATGGATGCAAACGGTAACTTAAATTGGAAAGTGCCCGAAGGAGACTGGAGTATTTTACGTATTGGTTATACCTGTACTGATTCCCATGTTTCCACTTCTAGTGGTGACTGGCAGGGAAGTGTGCTGGATTATATGAGTAAAGAAGCTTTTAAGTTTTACTGGGAAGATGTGGTGGAGCCTATTTTCAATGCTGCCGGAGATCATGTCGGAACAACGTTGAAATACATGGAAACCGATAGCTGGGAATGTGGAGGGATGAACTGGACGGACAAGTTTGCAGAAGAATTCATACAATATAGGGGATATGATTTAAAAAAATACTTACCCATTGTAGCGGGTTACGTTGTTGATGACATTCAAACTTCGAATGCTTTTCTGGCTGATTTTAGAAAAACACTGGGCGATTTGGTAGCCTATAATCATTATGCGGTTTTTCAGGAGTATGCACATCAACACAACATGGGTATTCAGCCTGAATCCGCCGGGCCCCACGCTGGGCCATTAGATGGAATAAAAAACTACGGGTTCAGCGATATTGTAATGAGTGAATTCTGGTCCCCGTCGCCACATCGACCGAAACCTGAAAATCGTTTTTTCTTAAAACAGGCCTCCTCAGCAGCGCACATTTACGGGAAAAAGATTGTTGGCGCAGAATCGTTTACCACTATTGGCCCACATTGGAACGATGAATTATGGCATGACCAAAAATCATCCTTTGACCATGAGATTTGTGCCGGACTAAACAGAATGTATTTTCATACTTTTACAA
>JBBDSB010000370.1:0-6341 GCA_040905205.1 Cyclobacteriaceae bacterium | reverse complement strand
CCCAGGTGGGCTCGATATCAGGCATTTTTAGCTTAACGGATTTGCCGTCCGCACCCAGCTCAGCAGCGGTAACAATCAATTCCTGCTCATTGTAATGCTTGGAACCATATTTTCTGGACCTTAACAAATCCCAGGTTGCCACTGAGTAATTGGCCAAGTCCCGCACACTGCTCTCATCCAGTTTTTCTGAAAAAGTCAACAGTATCCCATCCTGCTGCGCCTGAATACCCACCGGTAAATGCATAGGCTTACCGGTCATCCGGATGCGGTAAAGTCCTCCCAACTGGGGTTGGGTGGATCCCCAGGCGGAAAGGCCGCAAAGGTACAAATGACCGTCATCCTGATTGAAGCGCCCACGCATCACTCCCGTAGCAAAACGGGGTAAAGGTAACTCGACAATCCCCCCCTGAACCTGTCCGCCCACTTTTTCAAAAGGCACCAGGTACACCTTGCCATAGCCATAGGAAAAACTCAATAGTTTCCCATTCAGGGGACCCCATTTTTTGCTGTCCACCCAAAGCAGTTCGGAAGGAGAGCGGTCTCTTTCTCTTTCCACCCAGACCAGTGGCTGTTCCATACCGGAATCGGTACTGTCGGCAGGTGGGTCAAAGCCAAACATGTTTCCGTAAAACCCCCCTTCTTCTACCCAGTTGACCCGGTTCATGGGGTTCCAGTGCCCTTCCTGATCCGTTACGATAAATGATCCGTCAGGATTAAGGCATACCCCGTTGGCAGCCCTGAATCCGGTGGCGATGATTTCCGTCTCCTTACCATCGGGGCTGACCTTGATCAGGGTTCCATGCTGCGGAACCAGTGCTTCCCTGGCATGCCGGGCACTTTTGGCATAATAGAGGTTCCCCTCCGCATCGGCCTGAAGGCCCATGGCAAATTCATGAAAATGGTCGGTCACCTGATGGTCATTGTTGAAACTTTCGTAAAAATCCGCTTCCCCGTCTCCGTTATAATCGTGCAAGCGAACGATCTGATCCCGGCAGGTGATAAAAATTTCTTCGTCAATCACCTTTATCCCCAGCGGCTGAAACAAACCGGAAGCGATCCGCTGCCAGGTCAGGTTTCGATCATTTTTGGTAAAGCCCTCCACCAACCAAACATCCCCATCCGTAGCACATATCACCGCTTTATTCCGGTCCTTAAAAAAGTCCAGCCCACTCAAGCGCAGCTGATTCTTCCAGGGACTGTTAAAAGGAGGATTTAGGATATCCACCTGAAATGCTCCCTCCTGCTGCCCCTCGATAATGGCCGTTTCCAATATTTGAGGGTAGCGGGCCGGTCCTCCTTTGGTAAAGGCTTCCAATGACTCCGCTGATGGAGAAAATTTGGCCAGTTCCTCCAGGCCAATAACCCCCGGCGCTGCCATAAATAACTTGATCTTTATGGGTTCGGAAGCATTAATATTTACCACCTGGTAGCCATTCTCTTTTGCCAATACTGCTCCCTCTCCGGCCAGGGCTACGGCAGTTCCCACCGGAGCCACCCGCATTTTCAGCAGGTCCTCTGAAGGTGTGATATTCAATGTCCGTGTGAAAACTGGCTGATTCTCCAGGTTTTCCAGTCCAAAAGTTTCCAAAATACCGGCTTTACCTACTGAATAAGAAATAATGAGCTGGTCTTCGTAGGGGTAAAGTCCTTTGTAATGCGCCCATTCTTTTGGGAGCGGTCCAAACCTTCTTCCATCCCTTGCCAAAAAACGTGGGTCCTCAAAAGTACCGGTCTGTGGATGTGCCCACCCCGGACCCGTCTCGTTTTCAAAGTGAAGATCGCCGATGGTTCTTGGTGAAATGTTGTGCTTTTCATTAAATAAAATGGCTTCCCAGTCGATAAATCCCTCTCCTGTCCATGCCCCGGCAATGCGCATCAGGTCATGGTCAAACATCATCCAGGCATTGCCTGCGGCTACACCACCCGGGCCCTTGTCCAGCCGGACAGCTATTCCTTTATAAGCAAAATTGGCATCCCCAAAATCTTCATCCGGAAGTGGCTGTACCGGACCGGTGGAGCGTTCCCTGGGGGGGGCATTTTCATCTACCAACTCATACGTATTGATCAAATAATTACCATAATCCATTTCTTCCCAAGGCTTGTATTCCCTGGGCTCAGGTCCCATACTGGTACCTTCCGGCAAGCCGGCCAGATAATCCTCTTTGAAATCAAAATACTGTGTTGGGTTTTCTTTCGATATATAGGTCTCCCGGAGGTAATGAATGACATCATATTTTTCCACGGGTGTCAGATTGACCTGTGGGGGCATGGCTCCGTGTCCACGGGTCAGGGTTTGGTAGATGGCATAAGGATCATTGCCCACTTTAAATGTATCTGCCCAAAATTTAAAAGCCGTGGGCAAAGAGCCTTCCTGTTCCGGATCTCCGTGACAGGTAATGCAGGTGTTGGTATAGATGTGCTCTCCAGTACGCATTGATTCTCCATGTCGGTCTCCCAGTGCTTGCAGCAGGCCCTTGTGGTCGATGTTTTTTTCGTAATCCGGCAAATCGGATTCCTGAAGAATAAAACCAGCGCTAGCGGCATCCGATACGGATTCCTTGTCAGTACTTTTTTGGCAGGTCAGGAATATCAATAAAATCAGAAGGGTATTCCATGCAGTAAATTTTACATTCATAAGATTAAGAGGTGTTCTATTTTCAAAATTTAATTCAAATCTGGCCAATAAAAAACAATTTTCAATCGATTAATTGGGAATTCTTCCCCACCAGGGACCTTCATCCCGGATATCCAACCACAACTGCTGCATTTGGGGAATCAATTCTAAATAAGTAGCCTGTTCTTGTTGGGCAATATCTGTGGTTTGACCCGGGTCATTTTTAATGTGGTACAATTCAAAAGTATCGGGAACGGCTGTTTTTAGCCAATCCACTGCCGGAAAGGTTCCTTCCTTCGGGATAAGGTCAAAATTCTCCCGTCTGGGGGCCAGTTTACCCACCAGCACATAATCTTCGTAGCGCATGGCCATCTGTGCCATACCCGGCATGTGGGATGAATTGAGCAGAAAAAACCAGATCGGCAAAACCTCCCTTTCATAGTCCTTTCCTAAAAATGCATTAAATGCATCCGTACCATCGATGGTTCTATCCTCAGGAACAGCCGCACCTGCCAGTTTACAAAGAGTAGGCAGAAAATCCGTACCGTTGAATAATTGATCGCTCACCGAACCTGCAGCAATGTATCCAGGCCATCGGATCAAGCCCGGTACCCGATGCCCTCCTTCATAAGGGAAGCGCTTCATTCCCCGCAAAATTCCCGGTGTGCCAAAGCATTTGTCCCGGATGGGGTCTTCCCATTCTCCATGGGATTCCTCCAGGGTAACCGGATATTCAGGACCATTGTCACTGGTAAAAATAACCAGGGTGGAATCCCTCAGGCCCTGCTTATCAATAAACTGCATCAAGGTACCAAAGCTATCATCTACCTGAGATATGGTGCCATAATATTCCTTTGCATATTGAAAAATATCCTTTTCAGGCCGCTTTACACCCCCATAGGAAATCTCCTGGGTCAGGGTGCGCACTTCTTCCGTAACATACATGCTGGCAAAATCTTTGGGCGGATCTATGGGGGTGTGCGGCTCGTTGGTGGATATGATGATGAAAAAGGGCTTGTCTTTGTCCCTTTTCCCATCGATCCAATCGGCCGCCTCCCTGGAGATGATGTCCACGTACCAGCCTTCCATCGGCCCTTCAGGAACACCATTCCTCAGGAATTTTTCCGGATTACTGGGTCCTGTCCCAAAAGCATTGACCGAGGTGGCCAGGGAATAGTCAAAACCCATTTCGTTTACCGAAACTTCGTCCGGAGATTCCAGTTTGGACAAATGCCATTTGCCAAAAAATGCGGTTTCATAGCCCACATCCTGCAGCAATTGGGGCAGGGTGATTTCATTTTTGTTCAGTGTGGTCCCAAAAAAACCGGCAATATTGTAAAAACCGCTGCGGTACCCGTTTCTTCCGGTGAGGATAGCAGCCCGCGAAGGGGAGCAAACCGCTGCGGCTGCATGCATATCCGTCATCCTTACCCCCTCTTTGGCAAATTGGTCCAAATGGGGTGTTTTGATAAATGGATGGCCGTAACTACCCAGATCACCATAGCCCAGGTCATCGGTGAGAAAAATGATGATATTGGGACGAGGTGGTCCATCACTTTGGGAATGGACGGCAATGGGAGAAAAATTCCAAAGAACCAACAGCATCAGTATCCATTTTTTATTCCATATCATCATCAGCATCTTGTCAGGCATTTGTACCATGGTAAACCACGGAAAGTTACCAGGATTAACGGTTAAACAAAACCCAAAAGCTATCGGCGTCTCTTGGGTTTAAATGGGTGATCATAGTGACTAAAAAATATGGTGATTAAGCAAATTTTAGCCAACCGATACTACTATAATTCAATGATTTAACTCTATAAATCTGCCAATTGAGGGCTGGTTGAATCTTTAGAAGCCGTCAATCTTCTTTCCTGTCGTATGACAATGGGTACATACCCTACTTCCATCCCCTTCGGCGGAGTAAGGATCAAAACGGGATCAATGGCCACCAGTTCTCCCGCTGTAGGGGGAGCCATATAGGTTATGTTGATGGTCCAGCTTTTATGGATCTTTTCTACAATGGCCTGTAAGGCTTCTTTTTCCTCCCTGCTCCAGTCAAACTGCTGAAAGGAAGGCTGATCTATAAAGCGGTACCATTTATAGGTAACGGTGGAGCCGTCTTTCAAGTCAACCGAAAATGCCTTCGAGGCCGGTCCTGGGTTGGCCCATGCACCTGTTTCGGGAGAGGTATAGGCAAGGTCTTTATCAATCCTGAAATTCCCCGATACGATTTCGTTACCATCCCTCCAATTGATATATTGTTCCTCGGTCCCGGCTGGGGCGAAAGTACTGGCTATTAATTCAGCCGGAACTTCTTCTTCCGGAATGGGTATGCGCTGATCTCCTTCCTGCTTAAAATATTGCGGGAAAAGGCCTTTGGGAGCATAGGGATTGTCCTGCCACTGCAAGCCGAAGGCATTGGCCTCATTGACGATGCTTTCCACCACATTTTCCAGCTTTCCCAACTGCGTACCTCCGGCATTCAACTGGGCCCCCTGGTCCAGCGAAATTTTCCTGGGACTGATATCAGGCCTCCAGGAATGGGCTTCACCAAATGCTCCGGATACCGCTTCTCCACCATTTTTCCATTCCTTTACCGGATTGAACAAGGCATCTTTGGAGTAATAAGTAACATCCTGAACAAGCACAGAGCGGCCATTTTCATCCACCGGAAACTGCAATTGCGGAATTTTGATAAACAGGTCACCCTGCTCCGTCTTCATTTCGAAGGCAGGAACGGTATTGATTTCCATGGCGCCACCACCACCCATGGTTCCTTCCCGTGCATCCAGTCCCATGCCTTCTATGGCAGGGTAATCTTTGGATAACCTGCTCCACATTTGGGGAATATAATAGGCCACGGGCCCCTTGAAATTCGCTGCATTGAGAAACAAAGTCCAGCTTTGGTCGCCGGTAGGCGGCGGGCCTTCCCTTTTCTCTGTTAGCGGGAGCATCATGTGCGTGTAGCCCAGGAATTTACCCTCCAGGTCCTCGATAAAGGTGATCCCGTCTGGTGGCACCACGATCCTGTTGCTAAGTTGGGCGATGCCCAGTTCATCCTCTGGCAGGGCTTCCGCCCGGTAGAAAAAGGGCCAGCCGGGAGAGGCAATTTCTGAATTGTAACAATTGGGTACCCCGTTCATGCTGAATTTGGGTGGACCGTAGTGGTAACGGTTTCCCCGCCAATACCCCAAACCGCCTTCCTGGGTTTGGAATACGCTGGCCCAGGTGGGGCCTCTTGGCTCCCATGTCCGGGCAATGGTTCCTTCCGGACAGCAGGGAATGTCCTTGTTGTCGGGATTATCCGGAATGATCCAGTTTCCTGGCAACCCTATCTGAAAACCTGCTAAAGGCTGTTCCACCAGGGGCCAGACGGCGGTATAAAAGCCAATCCCCGCACCAAAGCCATCCGGCCGCCTCGGAGAGCTGTAGCCAATGTAACCGTGGAGACCATTTGCTTTTTGAGAAATTTCATACCTGGCCTCGGTTGATTTTTTGTTTATGGGCCCGGATACATGTACGACCAACCCGCTGATTCCCAATAACAATGCACTTACTAAAATTCGTATATACATATTGATTTATAAGATTTCTTGCCATTCCTAATTTACGACTTTCCCTATTCCACACCGGTTCGGGTATCCCACCAGAGTTGAATGCCATAAAAGATGTCCTCTTCTTCTATGTCCGAGGGAAAGCTTTGGTTATGGGCAATTTCATTGGC
>JBBDSB010000369.1:0-1082 GCA_040905205.1 Cyclobacteriaceae bacterium | reverse complement strand
AATAAATAATACCTGGGTGAGACTTCCGGAGAAGCAAAAAGAGATAATTCAATTATTGAATTAGGCACTTACAAAATAAATTCTTTATAGGGGTATGGCGGCTTTGACATCATCCTATTCATCAGGTTTTCGAAGATTCCTTCCTTCATTTTGTGACGGTTGAACCGGTAGGTGTATTCATTGATGTAAGGCTGCAGGTACATAACGGAGTGGTGCGTTCCTCTTAACCATGATTTGAACATCATGATTACCCTATGCATCTGTTTGAAATTTTCGCCCTTTTTGCCTGATTTCTCCCTGACAAGATTGGGAAAATGGCTTTCCATGCCCTTATAACCACTCCAGAAGTCAGTCTTTACCTGTGCGTCTTTATCTATGTGATCTGTCATAAACCCTCCAAGATTGACTTTTGAAGCGGTTTCTATAACTCTTCCGTACCAACGGGAAACACCACCTAACCCCCTTTCTATGCCCACCACCATGATTTTCTTTTTTCCCTCGTTTCTTCCCAATGCTTTATCGTCCTGACCGCCCACATAGGATTCGTCCACTTCTACTTTCCCCATCATGGGGAAGTTCTGGCTGCTTTCCATCGCCTTCATCACTTTCCGCTTAAAAAGCCAGCAGGTCTTTTGCCTGAGCTCAAGTCTACGGCTTAATTCGCCGCTACTGACTCCATTCTTGTCAGTAGAAACATAATAAACGATATAGAATGCCTTAAGAAGAGGGAATTTGCAGTTGTGAAAAAGGGTGCCAGCCGTTGGTGATTCTAGACGGCCACATTTGGTGCACTGTCTGTCAAATTCATTAATTCCCTTGCAATAGTGAGTATGGCTACACTTTTTACAAATATATCCATCCTTCCACTTCATATCTGCCAAATATTCATAACATGATCTATCATCGGGGAACCGTTCCTGAAATTCGAATATTGACAGACTCTTATACCTTTTTTCCATAAATTCAGCGTTTAACGGCAATATAGCCCTATTTTTATCATTTAAAAACCGCCTTATTCAATCAGATAGATGGCTTCCAGAAAATTTAAAAAAAGATTAAGAAAAGCTCGTTTTATCATTTAA
>JBBDSB010000368.1:0-1083 GCA_040905205.1 Cyclobacteriaceae bacterium | reverse complement strand
ACTCAGCCAATTGGATGGCCCGGGCTGCATAAAAAATATCCTGCATGGATTCAATGCCGGTAACCTCATCAAAAAACCATCCACAACTGGTGTACATCAGCATGGTATGGTATTGCATTTCAAGCAGCCTTAAAATTGTTACTTTCTTTTCATCGGTAAGGTCATTTTCAAAATTTTCCTCTAAAAATCTTTCTATGTTAGGCTTGGAACGATCAAGAATAATGCTTATATATCTATTTCTAAGGCCCCAGGGATCATCGCAGAGCCCTTTCATTTGCGCTTCATAAAGCTCAATTAATTTCTCCCTTAACCAATCAAAAGCTTCCCGCAAAGGAGCGCGCCATTCCTGGGTCCAGCCTTGGTTTCCTCCGGTATTACATCCACAGTCACTTTTCCAACGTTCTACGCCATGCGAACAGCTCCATGAGGAATTCTCTTTAATTTCTGCTTCATATTCGGGGGGAAATTTTTCAAGAAACTCTCCATAGACTGTCAGATGAATGTCCTCATTTTGTTCAAGATTGTCCAGGCAAAATGAGAGGGCCATTTCTCCGTGTCTATGATGGTGTCCATAACTTTCTCCATCAGTGGCTATGTTGGCAAGCTGCACTTCCTCATTTTTGGAAAACAATTCTGTTAAACGATTGGCAAATACCTCTCCATTTTCCAATAAGCCCTCAAATGCAACGCCCTGGGAAGCAGGGCCATCATAAAAAAACAGGCTGATGGAATTGCCCGAAGGTAACTGACAGCGATATGCTTTTCTGGAATCCACTTTGGCACCGGTGGCATCCTTCCATTTTTTATCCCCGATTTTCCTGGTGCTTTTGGCCTGATAGGGTGATAAAATGGTGAATTTAATACCATGTCTGGCCATCACTTCCAAGGTTTCTGTATTGATGGCGGTTTCTCCACACCACATCCCTTCCGGAAATCTCCCAAATCTGGATTTAAAATCTTCTATTCCCCAAATCACCTGTGTTTCCTGATCCCTGGCGTTGGCCAAAGGCATAATCATATGATTAAATGCCTGTGCCATGGCGGATCCATGGCCGGAAAAACGGATTCGACTATCTTTATCAG
>JBBDSB010000367.1:0-1083 GCA_040905205.1 Cyclobacteriaceae bacterium | reverse complement strand
TCCCTCCAGGTACCATCATCACCAGTATTATCCCATAGATCAAGACCCGTAAAAATTTGTCCCGGATCGTTTCTTTTTCCATATTTTTCTGGAAGAGGTTTGATTTTAGCAGGGACACCGTAGGCCAAAGAGTTAGGTGGTATATCCTTTAAAACAGTACTGCCCGCCCCAATGAAAACATTGTCTCCGATATTTATCCCCGGACCTAATGTTACTCCTCCGCCTATAATCACATTGTTTCCAATTTTAGTTTCTGATACAATTGGCTCCCTCATGGGAAATTTTGCATTCAAAATGGTTACTCCGGGGCCAATAAACACCATTTCTCCGATTGTCGTTCTGCTCGGAATATATACATTTGCCATAATTTTCACGCCCTTCCCTATAACTATTTTTCCTTCCAAAGTACAGCCATGTAAAATAACCACCCTGTCTCCAATATCACATTCCGCCCGAATGGTAACATTGTGGCCACAGGTAAACCGGTTACCGATATTTGTGTCTGCATAGATTACAGATCCACTATGAATCTTGGCCCGGTCCCCGACTATGGCCGCCTGTCGCCAACCCCTGTATACATACCCTAACATTACATTGGGCGATACTTCACTTTTTTCCCCAATTACACAATTCCTCATTTCTGAAATATTCTCCATAATTTTTTTACCTGTTTTTACCAAATAGCCTTTGCCTGGCAATTCTTTTTAACTGAATAACAGCAAACCCAGCCCTGAAATCACCAATCAGGGCTTATGGTTAGAATATAATGACCCTAAATGTAGGTTTGAATTTAAAATCACATCTTTATCTATCTCATCAGATGCCAAAATCCACAATCAATAGCCTAACAAATGCCTAACGATTTTACCTTCAATTTTAGCGGAACTGAAAGGAATATATATCCGCATCCTTTAACTGGATTCGCATTTTAACAGCTTTTCCTGCTAATCCTGAAACATCACTGCTTTCATTCCAAAATACTTTACGGGAAATTTCATTCCCGATCAATACCTGGGATTCCTCCATGGAAAATCCCGGGATTTTATTTCCCTCTGCATCCAAAAGCTCGATCCGGATTTCTCC
>JBBDSB010000366.1:0-1087 GCA_040905205.1 Cyclobacteriaceae bacterium | reverse complement strand
CCAGGGCAACCCGTTTATAACAAAGGTCCTATGCGGTCCGATCATTGGGGATGGTTGGAAATTTTCCCACAACATGGATTTGTTGAAAATGAAAAGGGCAATTATGAACAGGTAACGGTGGGTGTGTCGCAAAACTGGTCTGCCGAAAGAGGCTTGACCGCCATGAATGCCCCAGGAGCTTTCGGAAGAAGTTATACCCATAAAAACGGGCACAATGATCAACCTGGGGTGGTGAACATGGGACTTAATTTTCAGGAACAATGGGACCGGGCCTTTGAATTGGATCCTGAACTGGTTTTTATTACCGGATGGAATGAATGGATTGCGGGAAGGTATGAAGAATGGCAGCAGCAACACAATGCTTTTCCCGATCAGTTTGACCATGAAAACAGCAGGGACATTGAACCAATGAAAGGGGGGCATGCAGACAGTTATTATTACCAGATGACGGCCAATATCCGCCGATTCAAAGGCATGCCGAAACCGCTGGAATTTTCTGAGGGCAGCAGCAAAAAAATGGACGGTAAATTTGATGATTGGGAAAAAACCCTTCCGGAATTTATATCCCACAAAGGAAATTCGCTGCACAGATACCACCCGGGTTGGGGGGATGTGGTTTATAAAAACAAAACCGGGAGAAATGATATTACGGCTGCAAAGGTGAGCAGCGATGATGCTTACCTGTATTTTTATGTCGCCACCGCTGAACCCTTAACCTCACAGAAAGATCCCGGATGGATGAGGTTATTTATCGATGTGGATCGAAACAAGGAAAGCGGATGGGAAGGTTATGATTTTGTGGTGAACAGGCAGCATCCAGGCAAAAAGGCGGTACTGGAAAAACACTCAGGTGCCGGGAAATGGACCAAAGCCGGAGACATTGAGTACGCTTTTTCAGGTAATGAAATGGAAAAGAGGATTCCTAAAAATGCCTTGGGAATAACAGGATCCCCCAACATTGAATTCAAATGGTCGGATAATATGCAGGAAGAGGGCGATATCATGGATTTTCTAATCCATGGGGATGTTGCCCCCTTGGGAAGGTTTAATTTCTATTATTATTCTAGCGATTAGCGTTTGGAAGAGT
>JBBDSB010000365.1:0-6400 GCA_040905205.1 Cyclobacteriaceae bacterium | reverse complement strand
ATTAATTTAAATATTTCCATATTTTTACTTTATATCTGTTAGATAATACCTTAATTTTAAGCCAATAAGCAAATCATCTGAATTTTATTTAAACCTTATCATAACTTGGTTGACCGACAAAATAGGGGAATTGGTCGAATAATTCCCCAGGTCATTTAAAATATCCGGAATTTAGCATCATCAAAGTTTAACAGCTTGATGGTTTCGGTTTGGTTAAGCCGTAAGCTTAAATAAAAAAACAGCTATTCTTCACATTTTAGTATGTGGGAAATTTTTAAAAATAGGTATTATGGGAAACTACAAATTAAAATTGAATGTATTGCCTTTGGTTTTATTTTTCACGCTTTCTTTGGTTTCTTCCTGTGTGGATGAGCCATTGGAGGGAGGGGTAAACAATAATGATAGGGACATTAAAGAGCTGACGGCAAGTTCCGGATTTGAATGGAAAACTTCCAGAAGGGTAGAGGTCAATTTGGAAGCATTGCCCTTTGACGTGGAAATAAACAGAAGACTTACCTTGGCAGATGAGGATGGGTCATTTTTTTATTCTGGTAGCCAGGCCATGGATGAAAATTTCAAGATGGAATTTGAACTTCCGGTACATGTTAAAAAAGTTACTATGTTTTACGGGGACATTCTGAAAACCGGGGAAATCTCAGGAGGCAAGGTAAACTTCGATTTTATTGTTGCCAGGGGTACTGAGGATATTGAAGATTAATTATCTTTTGGAGTAGCCATCGCCTGATATTTCAGGTCTTTTTTAAATATCAAAATACTTTTAAGACAAAAATAATGAAAAAGCTTTTAATTTATTTCTTCTTTTTGGGAATATTGGTTTCCCCGGCCCAAGCCTCGGAAACTGTGGAAAATGATGCAGAACAGGGAAACAGGGATTTATATTTAAGCAGTTGCTGGTCCATGGGAGCAATTACGGTAAGCGATGATGGATGGACATTGATTTCTGGGGATTACAGCTTCAGGACCAATCCGCTGACCGATGATTCCAATACCGCCACCTGGCTAAAGACACCCTGGATGGTGATGGATGCCGGTAAAATTTCTTTCAACACCCGATTGGATGGCAGAGGAGGTGGAAACAGGGGTATCCTGATCCAATATATAACCTTTGATTCAGAAAATGAGCCTACCGGAGAAGGAGATATTGTGAAATTTGACAGTTTTGATTTTCCAATTCCGATAAATAGACAAACTAAAGTCCATGAGGTTACTTTTGAGGTTCCAAAGGAAATAGTTGGAAAAACGGTGAAGGTGTTTTTCAGCTTTGTCGGGTCGGGAGGAACAGCAAGAGCTGGAATGGATGACCTAGTGATACCTGGAACATACATTGCAGACCCTTCTAGCCAATGCCTTCCAGCGATACAAAAAAAGGACATGGATGCCGACGGTATTGCAGATGAGGAAGATAGTTATCCAGATGATTCGTTCCGGGCATTCGATAATTATTTTCCATCTGGGGAATATGGTACACTGATGTTTGAGGACTTGTGGCCGGCAATAGGAGATTATGATTTCAATGATTTGGTAATGGATTATCGGATCAATAGGGTAACCGATGCAGAAGGAGAAGTAGTCGAAATTGTAATTGAGTTGCTTACCAGGGCTGCGGGAGCCGGATTTAAAAATGGTTTTGGCATATCCTTTACCGGTTTGAATCCCGACAGGGTTTTGAGCGTTGAAGGAACTAAGATAAAATCAGGTAGCATCCATAGTTTTATGGAAAACGGTCTGGAAGCTGGGACCAAGTATGTCACCGTAATTCCATTTGATGATGCTCACAATGTATTAAGCCATCCCGGAGGTGGTTCACTGGGAATTAATACCGATCCCAAAGCACCCATACAAAAACCCGTTCTTCAAAAGATTATCCTCACTTTAAAAAGTGAAGGGAAAGCGGCTGAGGGAGGAGTTACTTACCTGGAAGAAGTGGGAATGGATAATTTCAACCCTTTTCTGATCGCCAATCAAAAAAGAGGAATGGAAATCCATTTACCTGGAAAGGAGCCTACTGCTCTTGCCGATCCATCCGTGTTTGGTACCAAAAACGATGGGAGCCTTGAAGGGGAGCATAATTATTACAGGAGTAAAGAAAATGGAATGCCCTGGGGGCTGAATGTTACCAAAAGCATTCCTTATATGATCAACAAGGTAGGATACAATAAAGGTTACCTTAAATTTTATGAATGGGTGGTATCAGGAGGAAAGTCTTTTGATGATTGGTATTTGGATTTGCCGGGATATAGAAATGGAGAGGTTTTGCTTAATGCGAAATAGGATTTGGGTATTTTTCAAATAGAAGAATAAAAACATAATCTAGCATGTTGATTTATTGTTTTGGTTGAAGAAGGAATTGTTGCTATAGCTTTTAAGCGTTTATTTCATATGAAAAATCTAATTTTATTTAAGAACACCAGGAGTAACCCCTTTTTTTGTGCCTGTAATTATTTTGTAATATTTTTTTTATGGGGTCTGGTTGCTTTTGTGCCATCCTATTCAAACGGGCAAACAGTGAGGGTAACGGGAACTGAAAATAACATCCCTATCCAGGAGGTTCGGTATATCCTTGATGGGCAGGAGCTGGTTCAGACTTCCCCGGAAGGAAATGAAAACCCCAGTCCGGAGGATTTACCTGTTATCATTAATTCCATCGATTTGGAGGAAGGGATTAGAATTTTTGCCACCACCAGAAATCCCTCAGTGCAAAATCCTAATCCGGTAATAGGAGGAAATGAAATATCTCCCACAGCAGTCCAGATTGTCCGTTCTGACAATAATATAATTAGCCACACCTCCCCAGAATTTTTGGAAAACCTGGAAATGGTGGTTTCCACCCCCGATATTCGCTCTTACTGGGATATCAGCAGTCAGCCTTCCATTCCCAGAGGTGAACAGTTTGTGGATCTGATTTATGTTGATCAGGTGGTGACCTCAGGTTATTTGCTGTACACTGAACGTGATGGGAATTCGGAAACTGACTTCATTGCTTTAGGCCGGGACGGTGAGCCAATCGAAGGTGCAAATGTCATTGAGGTAAGGGGGTTTCAATGGAATACAGGAATCAACCATATCGCCAACGTTCCTACTCAATCTCAGGAAATGGTTTTGTTTTCACCCATGATTTTTGATTCTTCCGAGCCCATTTATGGCATAAGGATTATCGCCGTGAATGAGCCGGATGGCAAATTGGTGTTTTTTGTCAATTCCCTCTCTGCCACCCCGGATTTAGCTGAAAGGGTCAACAGCGAATTGGGTGAACAGGCCGTTTTGAATATTTTTGAAAATGATGAATTAAACGGATTTCCCTTAAATCCCATCGATGTGACCTTGGAGGTCTTGGAACCATTTCCAGCCAATACGGTGGTGTTAAATTCCGATGGTACGGTAGATGTTCCCCCCAATACCGCCCCTGGTGTTTATACCATGACTTATGAGCTCACCACGGCAGGTGGGGAGGCAGACACGGCCGAGGTTAGGATTGAGGTGATAGAATACAAGCCAGAGGCTTTTGATGAGGCAGCCGGGTTGCCCGAAAGTTTTGGTCAGGACAGTTTATTGAATGTTTTGGCCAATGACATGCTGAATGGATTGCCCGCATTAATTGAGAATCTAAATCTTTCTGTAGCTGATAATCCAACCAATGGTGCCTTGATCCTTAATGCGGACGGTTCGGTAGATGTGGCTGAAGGCACCCCTGCCGGCACTTATGAGCTGACCTATCAGATATGTGATAAGGCGGACCCAGCCAAATGTGACCAGGGCACCGTGACCATTACCGTGGGACCGACGACCTTGACAGCGATAAATGACGTATATGAAGACGTTAATTTGAACCGGGGAGGGGTCCTGGGTAACGTCATCGATAACGACCTTTTGAATGGAGAATCCGTCGAATATGACCGGGTTTTTGTAGAATTGGTGGATGCAGACGGACTTGTGGGAGTTTCTCTTTCTGAGGAAGGAAACCTGGAGTTAACGGCGGATTTACCTCCGGGTGAATTTATCCTGCAATACGATCTCAAAGAAACCATTAATCCCGATAACAGTGATCGGGGTGAAATCCGCCTGATTTTACTGGATATTCAGCTGGAAGCCAATGATGATGAGGTGACCACCAATCAGAACCAAAGCATAGACATTGCACTTCTGGATAATGATTTTATCAATACCGGGGAATTATTGATTGAAACGCTTAACATTATATCCGGACCAGAAAACGGTGAAGTAACGATAAATGAAAATGGTACCGTAACCTACGTGCCGGAAACCAATTATTCAGGTCCCGATGAATTTACCTATGAGATATGTGAAAATACAGACAGGCAATTCTGTGACCAGGCCTTGGTATCTATCCAGGTGAGGCCCATTGAATTAAGTTTGTCCAAAACTCCAAATGTTACCCAATCACAAATAGGCGGGTTGGTTAATTTTACCATAGATTTGGTAAACAACAGTGAATTTTCTCTTGAGAATTTGGTGATAGAAGATGAACTTCCGGGAGGATTGATGTTTTTGTCGGCGATCCCTGAACCTGAAAGTCCCAACACCTGGGTCATTGATGAATTGGCCCCAGGAAGTAGTATCAGTATTCTATTGGAAACCATGGCAACTGATCTTGGCCAGGTGGTGAATACCGCCTCGGTTGAAACCGGGGAATATTCCGACCAGGTACAGGCTGATCCCGTTTCGGTTTTGGCCAAACAGGTGGAGGTAAGTGTCACCAAAACTTCCTTTGGTATCAGTGTATACGAAGGCAATGAATTTGAATATGAGATCAGGTTGATTAACAATGGGAGTGTCTCGGCAGAGAACATCACCCTTCAGGACCAGTTGCCGGCAGGCCTTGTTTATTTAGGCTTTTCAGCGGCGGGATTGGATACCACGCATGATGTTTCCGGAAATACCGTTTCCTGGACAGTGTCTTCCATTAATCCAGGGGAGGAGCTGGTATTCCGGATCCGGGTACAGGCCACACAGGAAGGAACAGTTGCGAATACCGTAAGTATTTCCCTACCGGAAGACCAGGAAAACCTTTCGACTGCCCCGGAAGCCACGGATTCCAACCAGGTTTTACCGTTTTTTGTTCCCAATGTGATAACACCGGGCACCTTGGATGGTAAAAATGACACCTTTGAAATCAGGGGTATTCAGAATTTTGCCAACAGTTTCCTAACCATTATGAACAGGAATGGTGATCATGTTTATGAATCCGACAATTACCAAAATGATTGGGCTGCGCAGGGACTTAATGCAGGATCTTACTTTTACGTCCTGGTCATTACAGATAGTCAGGGAATTGAGCAAACTTATAAAGGCTGGATTCAGGTGGTCAAATAGCCATGATGGCTTTAATGGGTAATCGAAGTGTGGGAGCATTTAAACGAAGTAAAAATGAAAAATATTTTTAGAATTTTTGGACTGTTGGTTTTCCTTTTTTTACTGAATGGGAAGCAAACCAAGGCACAGCAGTTGCCCCAGTTCAGTCAGTATATGTTTAATGGATTGCATGTAAATCCCGCCTATGCCGGGTACAAAGGACAGCATTACTTACAATCTACTTATCGGAGTCAATGGGGGGGATTGCCGGGAGCACCCAACACCTTTACCCTTACTGCTGATCTTAGTGCCAATGAGGGCTTAATGGGGTTCGGGTTGTCTATATTGGCAGATCAAATGGGACCGGCAAAAACCAATTCGGGTTTGCTGACCTATGCCTATAGAATCCAAACCGGAAGGAATTCATTTTTGGGTTTTGGGGCAAGTGCCGGTGTATCGGAATATGCCATTGATGGCTCCCAGTTCAATCCAAATGATTTTGATGATGCTGATATTCCTGAAGGAAGGATCAATTTGTTTACTCCAAATTTGAATACCGGTGTATTTTTCCATACCCCGGCATTTTATGCGGGATTCAGTGCATATAATCTTATTGGTAAAAAAAGCCTTGAGGAAGAGGCCATAGCTTTGGCCTATCATCAGGTACACTATTATCTGACTGCGGGAGCTTTGATTCCGCTTTCTGAACAAGTAGCTTTTAAACCTTCCTTTCTCCTTCGAAATGGGGCTAAGGGCCCAACCAATTTGGACCTGAACGGTATGTTCCTTTTTGTAGATCGAATTTGGGTCGGGGCTTCTTACAGGACCAATTTAAATTTAGGTCAGGAGGAACTTCCTTCCGGGCTTTCCAAGAGAAATGCAGTTGCCCTGATCTTGGAATTGTTTGCCACTGAAAATCTTAGGTTCGGATATGCCTATGATGTGCAGACCAATGCCTTTAGTGGTTTAGGGAATAATTCCCATGAAATCTCTTTAGGATACTACATTACCCCTAGAAAAGTAAATATGAAAAACCCAAGATGGTTCTAAATATGAAAAAGTTTTTTGT
>JBBDSB010000364.1:16261-35786 GCA_040905205.1 Cyclobacteriaceae bacterium | reverse complement strand
CCGATTGAGTTCATCCAATACACTCGTCCATTCGTGATTGTGGACGAACCGCAGAATATGGAGACTGGTATCCGGAAGAAGGCTATAGATAACTTGCATCCTTCCTGTACTTTACGTTATTCGGCAACACACCTGAATCTTTACAACCTTGTTTACAGTTTAGACCCGGTAGAGGCTTATGACCTTGGTTTGGTAAAGGAAATTGAAGTGGATTCCGTATTTGCGGAGGACAACTACAATGATGCTTTCGTAAGTCTGGAATCTGTCAATGCCACCAAAACCCGTACTTCGGCCAAATTGCGGATAGATGTTAACCAGGACAGCGGTGTAGCCAAAAAGTCCGTAATCACTAAAGTCGGTGAGGACCTATTTGCATTATCCAACAACCGTGAAATCTATCAGGACGGTTTTATCATTGACGAAATTGATGTGGCTAATCAGTGCATTTCGTTTACCAATGGAACCATGCTTTTTGTGGGCGACACACAAGGCGGACTGACAGACGAGATCATGAAATTCCAAATTCAGAAAACCATTGAAGAACATTTCAAGAAAGAACACAAGCACAAGGAAAAAGGCATTAAAACGCTTTCACTGTTTTTCGTTGATAAAGTAGCCAATTATCGACAATATGATGATGCTGGGAATCCGTTACCGGGACGTTTTGCCCAATGGTTTGAAGAAGCTTTTAAAGAAGTTGCCGAAAAACCGGCTTTCAATGGATTGATCCCTTTCCCGGTCGAACAGGTTCACAACGGCTATTTCGCACAAGATAAAAAAGGAAGGTTCAAAGACACTTCCGGTGAAACAAAAGCGGATGATGACACTTACAGGCTCATCATGAAGGACAAAGAAAGGTTGTTGGATAACAATGAACCTTTAAGATTCATTTTCAGTCACTCGGCTTTGCGGGAAGGATGGGACAGCCCGAATGTTTTTCAGATATGCACACTGAACGAAACCAAGTCTGAAATGAAAAAGCGACAAGAATTAGGCAGGGGATTGCGTTTGGCGGTGGACGAAACCGGCAATAGAATTCACGACCGGAACATTAACCGCCTTACGGTCATTGCCAACGAAAGTTATGAGGATTTTGCCAAGAAGTTGCAACAGGAAATTGAAGAAGATTGCGGAGTGGCATTTAAGGGGCGTATCAAAGACAAGCGGAAACGGGTAAAAGTGGAATACCGCAAAGGTTTTCAGGCAGACCCGAAATTCCTTGAAATATGGGAACGGATCAAATCACGAACCAATTACCGGGTGGCGTATGACACAAATGAACTGATAAAAGCAGCTTCCAAAGCCGTAAAGGAAATTGAAGAAATCAAAAAGCCACGGATCAAGTCCGTTAAAGTTGGAATTCTTCTTGAAGAACCCGGAGTGAATTATGAAGTAAGAGCCTCGAAGGTGCTTGAACCGGAAAAAGACCATGAAATCCCGGACGTGCTTGGTTACATCCAGAGCAAAACCGAACTGACACGTAGCACCGTTCTGGAAATTCTGAAACAATCCGGGCGCATGAATGACATTTTGGTCAATCCGCAATTATTTCTTGACAGAGCTGTAGCTGCCATCAAAACTGTGCTTTATGAATTGATGATTGACGGTATCAAGTATGAAAAGACCTGCCAACCGGACAGGCAGGTCGGCAGCAAAGACTCCCGAAGAGTAGAGACAAGTTTTGAAATGCTACTCTTTGAAGAAAACGAGATTGAAACCTATCTTGACAGCCTGACTTTTGAGGTGAACAATAACGATAAGACCATTTACGACAAGTACATGCCGCTGGACTCAGACGTAGAAACGGATTTTGCCAAAGAATGTGAGACACGGGAAGACATTGAGTTTTACTTCAAACTCCCGTTCTGGTTCCAAATTGACACACCAATAGGAAAATACAATCCTGACTGGGCATTGGTCTTTAAGAACGAGAAGAAAATATACTTTGTGGCTGAAACCAAATCCACCAAAGATTTATCAAAACTAAGAAACGAAGAACGTTTGAAAATCAAATGCGGGACAGCCCATTTCAATCAAATAGAAGGAGTGACCTATAAATCTGTAACCAAAGTCGAAGACCTGCTTTGACTTTAATAATCAAGAATTAAAATAGTAGTGAGATACTAAGGAGCCCATAAAGACTTGATCATTTTCCAAGTATAAAAAACATGGGGACCTTCCTAGCCGGAAGGAGATGAAAATCATTTAATCTTGCACACCAATTACCGATCTTGGTATTGGAAATCATACTGATCTTTTCAGGTACGTATAATCCTGGTAGAAATTTGGGCGCTTCCGCACCAGTCCAAGCAGCAATGAAAAGGAGGAATACCTTGAAGGAATACGTTATTTATTAGTCCAAGAAAACATCCAGAAACACCGGATCAATTTTAAATTTCCAATAAAATCAATGGGAACATGCTGAATTTTCAAGTTTAAAATAATCACTTTATTTCAAAATTTAACGAAAATAGGTTTTGTTTTTGCAAAAAAATCACTTAAAAATGAAGATGATTTTCTTGTTTTATTTACTCTTGGGTTTCACTGCTGTTCTTGGGATTTCAAACCATGACACTGTGCTGGGTAGCCAAATATTCGAGGAAAAGCTTAACTATCCGGATGGTGATCTGCCGGCTGAATGGGGGAGTGAAGGGGTTCCTGCCACCATACAAAATGGACGACTTTTTGTATATGCAGATATCCGGGAGCCAAGGGTGGCCACGGTTTGGCTGGACAGGGAATTCTCTGGCAACCTTCAGGTGGAATACGATGTACATGTGGTCTCCTCGGAGGAAATTGCCAATAACCTTAATTTTTTCTTTCTGTATTCCGATCCAGATGGCAGAAATCTTCGGGAAACAAAAAAGGAACGTGAGGACGGCCTTTATGCAAGGTACCACAAGTTAAAGGGATATATTTTTACTCATTTGGCCAATGGCACGGTATCTCCGGCAAGGTTCCGGTTAAGACAAAATCCCAGATTTGAGCTGCTGCATGAGTGGTACGGTTATGAATGTAAAACCGCTACTACCTATCGAATAAAGGTGGTAAAAATGGACAAAAATATCCAATACTGGGTCGATGGCAACTTGATCATTGACTTTGAGTTGAAGGAGGGGCTCTCCGAAAAGGGAATATTGGAATATTGGGATTTCGTACCTATAGAACCTCGCTTTGGTGGGACAATTTGGTGGTTACACAATTGGAATATTAGATAATAAAGGCATGATTAATGCTAGATGAATATATTATCTGAATAGCAGGTAATATATATGTTTTTTGAAATGAAAAGAAGAAAAAGTGCCCCACTTAAAAAGGCCGGGATATTTAAAATCATCCATTTACCCGGCCTTTTTTGGAAAGCGGCCAAGATTTGGAATGATAACAATCCCTGGAGATTGGGGGCTGTTGTAGCTTATTATGCTGTTTTGTCTTTACCCGGGTTGCTTATCATCATTATCAATACGGTGGGTTCAATTTGGGGAAAGGAAATTGTAGAAGGGCAGATTACTGGCGAGATTTCAGAAGTTTTGGGTGCTGATGCGGCCCAGGCAGTGATCGCAATTGTAGCAAACACCCAGGAAGATGGAAGGACTTTATTTGCTACTATTCTTGGAATTTTAGTGTTGGTGTTTGGAGCCACAGGGGTTTTTTACCAGCTCCAGATCTCTATGAATGAAATTTGGGGAGTAAAGATTGATCCCAAAGCCGGGTTTTGGAAAATCATTAAAGACAGGGCCTTAAGTCTTGCTTTTGTAATGGCCATTGCCTTTTTATTAATTATCAGTTTTGTGGTTTCTACGGCATTGACATTGGTCAGTACACACCTTGCCCGTCTTTGGGAGCCTGGATATGTGGTGGTTGCCCAGGTATTGGAGTTTTTTGTTTCCACAGGTGTTTTGGGATTTTTATTTGTTTTGATTTTTAAATTTATGCCGGATATGAAGGTCCGATGGCATTCTGTTTGGCTAGGGGGGTTTATTACGGCTTTTTTGTTTAACCTGGGTAAAATTTTACTGAGCCTCTATTTTGGAATAGCTGAACCTGGTTCTACTTATGGAGCAGCGGGGTCTGTGGTCTTGGTATTGTTATGGGTATCCTACTCTTGTTTGATATTGTTTTTTGGAGCAGCATTTACCCGGATATATGCCGAAAGATACGGACCGAAACTTCACCCTGAGGATTATGCGATGATTGTGCAAACCAAGGAAGTCATCATTGAAAAGGGAAGAAAAAATTTCAAAACTGACTTTACTAAGCTTTATAATTTCCTTTCCAAGGTGCTTTTAAGAGGGAATAGTTGAAATACGTCATTCATTTATAGATAAAAGGGCTGGAAATAGAAAAAATGTGCATGGTTTTACTTTCCCAGAAGCCCTTTCCAACCTTTTTTTTCTATCTCCTGAGCCGTTATTTCCACTTTTTCCCTTAGGGAATTTTTGAATTCAACCAAGCTAAGGCTGGTTTTTTCTTCATAGGCACCTACTATGGAGGCAGCCAAAATACCGGCATTTTTAGCGCCGTTCAAGGCCACGGTGGCCACTGGAATACCCGATGGCATCTGCAGGATGGACAGTATGCTGTCCCAGCCATCAATGGAATTGGAGGACTTCACCGGTACGCCTATGACGGGCAAGGTGGTCAGCGAAGCCACCATTCCTGGAAGGTGTGCTGCCCCGCCTGCCCCGGCGATGATCACTTTTAGGCCTCTGCCTTTGGCATTCTCCGCATATTCGATCATGCGCATGGGGGTCCGATGAGCGGATACAATCGTAAGTTCGTAACCCACACCCAATTCTTCCAGAAATTGGGCAGCTTCTGCCATGACCGGAAGGTCAGACTGGCTGCCCATGATAATGCCTACCTTGATTTCATTCATGCTTTTATTTTTAGGATTGCTTTTATATGCTGTGCTTTTTCTTTTAACTTTTCCAAATCTTCTTCCAAAAGTGTCACATGACCCATTTTACGAAATGGTTTGGTGATTTTCTTACCGTAGAGATGTACATATACCCCTTTCATGCTCATGGCTTCGTCCAACCCTTCCACCTGGGCTTCCCCTTGAAAACCCGCATCCCCTAATAGGTTCACCATCGCAGCGGGAGAACGGATACCTGTGTCTCCCAGCGGCATGTTCAGGACGGCACGTAGGTGTTGTTCAAACTGAGAAGTAAAATTCCCCTCTATGGTATGATGTCCACTGTTGTGGGGTCTAGGGGCTACTTCATTGACCAAAAGACCCCCCTCCTTGGTTAAAAACATTTCCACTGCCAACAAGCCCACCATACCCAGCTTTTCGATCACATCCAGGGCCAGGGCTTGGGCCTTGTTGTCGGTTTCTGGAGAGACGGCCGCCGGTGAGAATAAAAATTCCACTAGATTGTGGACGGGATGGAAAGCACATTCCACTGATGGGAAGGTTTTTACCTCTCCCTGCTCATTTCTGGCGACTATCACAGCCAGTTCCTTTTCAAAATCCACAAACTTTTCAAGCAAACCAGGCGCATCAAAGGCCTTGTCAAGCTCAGCAGCCTCCCGAATGAGTTGCACGCCCCGTCCATCGTAACCTTCTTTCCCCAATTTATGCACCGCAGGCAAAAAATCCACATGTTGCCTCACTTCTTCTTTGTCAGCCGTCAGCAAAAATGGGGCTGTGGGGATATCATGATCCAGGTAAAATTGTTTTTGCTTCCTCTTGTCCTGAATCATTTCGATGATATGGGGCTGGGGAAAAACTTGTTTACCTTCCTTTTCCAATTGATATAAAGCATCGGTGTTGACGTTTTCTATCTCAATGGAGATCACATCACAGGATTGGCCAAAGGCATAGACCGTATCATAATCCTTAAGGTTTCCTTGTACAAACTTGTTGCTGAGGTTTTTGCAGGGTGCTGCTGGATCCGGATCCAAGATATGGATGTCAATATTGTAGTTGATGGCGGACTGGATAAGCATTCTGCCCAATTGGCCGCCGCCTAATATGCCTAAAGTCTTCTTCTGGTAATTGTTCTGCACTTTGATTGCTAAATTTGTAACGAAAATCAAAATTAAACAAATATTATAGTAAATGGGCAAAAAAAACCACCCCAATGAGTTTAGGGTGGCCGATTAATTTATCTGCTAATTTTCTAAATGGTTCTTCCGCCAATCAGCCTGAATAAAATGGCAATAATAGCCAAGACCAATAAGATATGTATCAGTCCACCGACACTGTACACGAATGCACCAAAAATCCATCCAATGATAAGGATGACCGCTATTAAATATAATAAGGAGCTCATAATCTGTTAGTTTAAAGGGTTAATAATTTTAATCTGAACGTCCCAATATTTATGCCAAAAACATATAATATTGATTATCAAACTTTTATACCCATCAACTCCATCAATTTTTGGGCATTAAAATTCGGGCAGGGGCCTCTTTTGATCTTATAATCAAATACAATTTCCTCATCTTTGATATCATGGTGGAAGCTGTAATTGACCAATTCCTCCATTTTGGTCTCCAAATCACTTAATTCTATATCATGCGTAGATATGAACCCTTTTGAGGAGCTTTGTATCAACTGTCGAATGAGGGCCTCACTGCCCAGGATGCGGTCGGCCGTGTTGGTTCCTTTTAGAATTTCATCCAAAAGGTAGAAAATGGGTTTGTCTGTATCGGCATTGTCCAACAATCCTTTTATCCTGGCCAATTCTGCATAAAATGAACTGACACTTTCTCCTAAACTGTCTGTATTTCTCATGCTGGTATAAAGCTGGAATTCGCCTATGGAAAAATAGGTGGCCATGGGACTCAGGCCCATTCCTGCCAGCACCATGTTGGTTCCGATGGTCCGCATAAAAGTGGTTTTGCCTGACATATTTGAACCGGTCAATAAGATTACTTTTTGATCTTCGGGGAGTTCAAAATTATTGGCAACACAATCCTTAGGTTGGATCAATGGATGCTTAAGGCCTTTAAAATGCAAAACTGGTTTTTCCTGCCAATGAACTTTAACCTTTAACTTTTCTTCCTGCATAAAGGAAGCCATAGATACAAGGGCTTCCCAATTATCAAAGGTATACTCCCAGACCTGGATCTTATCACCGAATTTCTTTTTCCACTTTTCCAATCGGAATAAAACCACAAAATCTGTCCAAAATAAAAGGTTGAAAATTAAATACATCAGGTTAGCCCGGTTTTGTACGACAAAACTTTGATCCTGGAGTTTTTTTAATGCTTTGGAAGCTAAAATTTTATCGTCCTTGAAAGGCCTTTGGTAGGCCAGAAGGAAGTCCTCCGTAAAACTTTCTTCTTCCAATAGTTGAGACCAGGCATAGTAGGTTTTGAGGTCCCCATCGTCAGGCATGGCTTTTGCCGCATCCAAAAGAGGTTTAAATACCAGCCCAAGCATGATTAATCCAATGAAAATAAAAAGACTGAAGAAATAGGTTGGTAATAATCCAAAAAGGACACCTATCAATATGATTAGGCCTCCAGTAGGTCCGGCAATCATGGGAAGAAAGTACCATGATTTCCAGATCAAGGGGCGCTTTAACCACTCATAAAGTTTCCTTTTTGATTTTTCATTTTTTAAGAATGCTTTTCCCAATGCTTCAAATGAAAGTAAAAAATCCTTTTTTGAACTTAGCTCGACAATGGCCTTGTTTTTCTGTTTCGCAGCTTCAGGGTTCAAAAGATGCATCATACAGTTGGCCAATTTATTTTTGCCACCAGGACTTACAGTATGGTTGATCAACTGGAATAAGGAATGGGTTCCAAATAGGTCCAGGTCTATAGCATATGGATGTTTCTTATTGATAAACTCAAGCCCTTGGTCAAATGCATTGAGTTCTCTCTGGCTTCTTTTTTTGGTGTCGAGGTGGATGTCAAGAATGGCTTTTAAAAATTGCTCCTGGTCCTTCTTATCATTAAATTTTAATATAAGGAAAATGAATAAAAAGCTCAGTGGAAAAAACAGCAGTGTAAGCCAGTAAGTACCGGAAAGACCTACTACCAAAACTCCCAGAATTACCATAAACAGCAGCAGCCTGCTTAAAGAAAGTATCACCATTTTTTTACGGATATCTGTCAGTTTGGCTTCCGGGGAGGAATAGTCGAATTTTAGCTTCATTGGTTTTATCAGGCTGTTGCTTTAGAAAATCGATCAAAGATAAGGATTATTTTACTGTATGGTTTTTTGGTGAGAGGCAGAAAGAGTTTTTATGTGCAATAAAGTTGCATTTAAAATAAATTTGTTTTATCATTGTTTATCAGTTTTCTCTTTTGAGGTAAAATTGGTTGACAAAGGGAGGCTCCGGGAAACCGGAGTCTTTTTCTATAAATAAATTTTTATGAAGGCCTAAAATCCACAAACCTTTCAGGTTTTGTTGATTTTCAGCTAGTTGTTAAAATCAAAGAATTGAAGGCCGGAAATTTTTTTGTAAGTTCTGGCCTTATTATCACCTGATCCTAAAAACATGCACCATCCAATATTTTTTTATACTATATTTATTTTTTTACGGTTTTTAAATTTTTTTTACGGGTAAACTAAGGTTGAAATACATTTTTATGACGAATAAAAACAATTTTTATAAGGTAAGTTCAGGAAAACAGTGATTTTTGCTTTTCAAAATCAAATATATGTTTTGTTTATTTTAATGAATAAAAAGTTTGTTTATTATTGGGATGTCAGTTTTTTCCATTCTACATTTCGAATACAAACAAACGATCATTGACTTTCTTCAATTTGAAATAATGGGATTACCAAAAGTTAATTTGGTTTTATGGAGTATTATTTTTTTTCCTTTATTCATTCTTTCCTGTGTTTCAGGCCCTGAAGATATCCGTCCTTCTACGAGTACGGTTTCTTCTGAATTGATTGCAGAATCAATGGGAATGATGGAAGAACTGGATCTTATCGTGGTTTCGGTTTTGCAACAGGACCTGAACCAGCAGAAAATATTTCCCCTGTTGGATGAAACCAGTTGCCCGGGAGCAATGATTACCAGGGAAACGAGGAGTAATATAATAATTGTGGATTATGGTAATGGCTGTGTATGTAATAGAGGCCTTGAAAAAAGGGGCAAATTGACGATTAAATATACAGATGGAATTCTAATAAAGGGGGCCAAAATCACCCTTATCTTGGAGTCGTTTTATCTTAACGGAATGAGAATGGAAGGACTGAGGGAAATTGAAAATTTAGGTTATCTGCCTTCAAGCAGAAGCTTAGGGTTTGCTTCCCGAATGGAAAATTTTCAATTGACTTTATCCAACGGTAAACAGTTGCGATTGACACAGGACTACATTAGAGAGCTGCAGTTTTCTACGGAAGAAACAGGATTTAGAATTTACCTTAAAGGGAAAGAAATATTGGAAATGCCAGGCTTTTCCAAGACAAATGTTGAAATTATTAAATCGGTAGTTTACAGGCAGGAATGCATGACATCGGGGATTTCAGCGCCATCGGAAGGTAGTTTGGAGATCAGGTCAGAGCAGGATATTAAAGTGCTGGTGGATTTTAATTCAACAGCTTGTAATAAGCTTTGGGAGGAATTGTGATGAAGGTTTTAGTTTTTTAATAGATGGAGTGAAGTTGGAAGAGTGAAGTTGGTAGAATTTTGGTAGTTGGTTATTTTTTAATGTAGGGTTATGCCGGGGCCTCTTATCTTGGTAGTGTCAGAGGTCCCGGCATTTTTTAAATTTCAATAAATAGGGATGTGATAATAGCTTGCTCAAATGGAGAAAGTAATGAAAACAGAACATTCAGGAATTGGTTATTTTTTAATTTAGGGTTTGCCTGGGACCTCTTTATCTTGGTAGTGTTAGAGGTCCCGGCATTTTTTTACTGCCCTTTTAAAAATTAAATCCTATGGTTAAATTTTTAGGTTGCTTCCTTAGGTTTGCTTTTAGGTGCTCCTTCTGGGAAAAAATGGTGGACATCTCTTTGAGGAAATGGGACTTCAATTTCATGTGCTTCCAATGCCTCTTTAATGGCTTCCATATTGTCCCAAAATACCGGCCACAGGTTTCCTGCATCTGCCCAGCACCTTACAGACAAGTCAAGGGAATTGTCCCCAAAATTCGTAAAATATACCGCTGGGGCCGGATCTTCATGTATCCGCTCATCTTTCTTTAAAGTATCTAAAATCACCTGGCGGGTTTTTTTTAGGTCTGTTCCATATGCTACACCTACGCTCATCTCTACCCTCCGTGTTGGTTTGACAGAAAAATTGGTAATGCTGTTATTGGCCAAAGCCCCATTGGGTATGGTAACCACTTTGTTGTCAAAATTCCTAACGGTGGTATATAAAATCGCAATTTCTTCCACCGAACCTAAAGTGCCTTGTGCTTCAATGGTATCACCTACCTTAAAAGGCTTGAAAATTAGAATCAAAACGCCTCCGGCAAAATTAGCCAAAGACCCTTGCAAGGCCAAGCCAACTGCCAAACCTGCAGCACCTATTACAGCGATAAAAGCAGTCACTTCCACTCCGAGTGTGCTAAGTACCACCAAAATCAACAGTACAAATAAAATGCCTCTTAGAAAACTACTTAGAAAGGAAGCCAGAGAAGGTTCAATTTCATAATTGTTAAAAATTTTGTGAACTGCTCTGTTAATAAAATTGATCACATAGCGGCCTACAAAATAAACGATTACAGCAATCAGAATGCTTTTAAGGGCCAATATTACAAAGGGCAGCGCACTGGCCATCATGTTTTCCAGGGTACTGGGATTAAAATCCATACTTCTTATTTTTTTTATTTGAAATTATATTAAAATTTAAAATCGATTCTATTTCCAGCAAATAACCTGCCACCTGAAAGCCCAATGCCAGGAAATTTCATATTTAATGATGCCACAAGACTTCAGGATAATTTGCCAATCCTTTTTGGTGAAAGCCCTCAGGACAGAAATGGGGGCATCATTTTTTACCATTGAAGACTGGGAAAACCAACCGGTCAATAGCTTAATGCTATGGTAGGCCAAAGGATGACGGTGCAGGTCATTTATAATTAAGCCCAATTTGGCATTATTCTTTAAATTGTTGAGGATCAGCACCAGCTCCTGATTGGTAAAATGATGGGCAAACAAGGTACAAGTATTGATATCAACAGGTGCCTGAAAAAGATCTTCTTCAAATACATCGCCCACCATAAAATGCACATGGCTTTTGTGGGCATAAAACTTTTCTTTGGCCAGCGCAATGATATTGGGGTTGGCATCAATACCGATGAAATTTATAGGGTAATTATTTTTGGCTGCCCATTTTGCCATGTGGGCAATCATGTCCCCTACCCCACACCCCAGATCTGCCACCGTCACCGGCCATTGATTTTGATGTTTTAATAAACGTTTAAGACCATTAGTGGTAACCCGGTTTCCTCCCAACCAATGGTTAATGGTTTTCAATTCCCTCAAAGTCTGGCTCAGTTCCTTTCCACCACATTGAAGGTCATCCATCCATTCTTTTTGTGTACTTCTTTGTTTAAACCTGTTCATGATTTTTCCAACAATAAAGTTTCCATGGTCAGCCCGGGACCGAATCCCATCGCCAGAATATCCCCATGTAAAGAGGGGTCTTCCATCAATGCGGCGAAAACAAATAAAATGGTAACAGAAGACATGTTTCCAAATTGTTCAAATACCTGGTGGGCGTGTATATTTTGAGTTTTGTGAATGCCAAAGGCAGCTTCTACTTTTTTTAAAATTTGGGATCCCCCAGGATGAATGGCAAAATGTTTGATTTTTGAAATGTGGAATTTCTTTTCAAGATTACTTCTAAATGTCCTTATGCCTTTATCCAACAACTCAGGTATGTATTTACTCAGTTTCATTTCAAAACCAAAATCGCCTATATTCCATGCCATATCTGACTCTCCCTCTACCAGGATATTGCTTTCATAGCCTTTTATTTTAATGCCCTCCTTTGACTGTGTCATCAAAACTGCCGCTGCCCCATCACCAAAAATGGTGTTGGCGATCACATTATCTTCATTATAATCCTTTTGAAAATGAATGGTACACAACTCTACCGAAACAATTAATACCTTGGCTTTTGGCTCACTTTGGCAAATTCTATCTGCCAGTTTTATGGCATTGAATGCGGCATAGCACCCCATAAAATGAATGGCATACCGTTCTATGGTATTTCTAAAGCCCAGCTTTTGAATGATTTCCATTTCCACACCCGGGGCATACATTCCTGTACAGGAAACCAATATCAAATGAGTAAGCTGCGAAGGATTAAATTCAGCTTTTAACAGACAGGCCTTGATGGCAGAAATGGCCAATCCAGGTGCTACTTTTTGAAAAACCTCCATTCGTTGACGCGTACCCGGAAATGGTTCCAGCGTTTTGTTTTTAGGGAAAAATGTAAATTCCTCCGGATCATGGTGAATAAAATCATCCAAAGCACTGTGTCGCGATCGGATGCCTGATAACCTGTAAACAAATCCCAATTTCCTGCTGTCTTTTTCATTTAATCCATGTGCCATTTGCATGAACTTGCTAATTTTATCTTGGGGAATGGCTTTTCCCGGATTGGCCAGCCCGATGCTGACAATATGGCTTTCCATGGGTTTTATTTTAGATGAAAATTATTGTACATTTCAAGATAAGTAAAAAACCATTGCCAAACAGAAAAGTTATCAACCAATTGGTTTATGTTTGAAAGTTCCAGCTGGAAACACCTAAGGATTCCATTTTCTTATTACCTCATGCCTATATTTTGGTTTGGCCTGGCATTGAGTCCTGATGGCTCAATGAGAAATATAATCTTGGTTTGGATGGCTCTGCACCTGTTTTTATATCCTTCAAGCAACGGGTACAACAGTTATTTTGATAAAGATGGGGAAAGCATCGGCGGCCTAAAAAATCCGCCCAAAGTTTCTCTGGGACTTTATTACCTTTCGTTACTTTTTTTTGCCCTGGCTTTGGGTTTGGCATTGTTGATCAATGTTCCCTTTTTTTCAATGGTCCTGATCTATGGCCTTGTTTCCATGGCCTACAGTCATCCAACTATCCGGCTTAAAAAGTATGCCTATACAAGCTGGATGACCGCGGGCTTTTTTCAGGGCTGTTTTACACTGATCATGTGTTATGTCGGATTAAATGGTTCTGGTTGGGATGTGTGGACCCAATTGGAGGTGCTGGTTCCAGGCTTGCTTACTTCCCTCCTGCTTTTGGGTTCGTATCCATTGACTCAAATTTATCAGCATCAAGAGGACGGCAGGAGAGGAGATCGGACGTTAAGCCTAAAATTAGGCGTCATGGGGACATTTAATTTTTCCTCCATTTGGTTTTTGATAGCGGGATTGGGTTATGCAAAATATTTTTTTGATAAAAATCAAGATTGGGCTTTTTGGGCATTTTTAATGGCGATGCTGCCTGTAGTCTTGTATTTCTTCTTTTGGTGGATGCTGGCTAAAAAAAATGAAAAAGAATATGTAAATCATACGATGGCCATGTGGATGAATAAGATTTCCGGCACCGCCCTTAACTTATTTTTCCTATATTATACCTACCAGCTTCACCTGCTTTAAATTAGGATTTTAAAAACGGCATTTTCAAAATAAGGGAAACGAAAAATTCATTATTTGATGAATAGCCGTGTCGAAAAAAAGATATTCTTTATATTGGCGCAAAATTTATTTTAATATGAGTAAAAATATATTATTGAAGGGCTATTGGGCCCTTTTATTTTCCGGGATCATGTTTGGGGCCTGTTCTACCCGTTCTGGTGATCCCAAAGTTTTGGTTTTCAGCAAAACGGCAGGTTATTACCATGAGTCCATACCAGAAGGCGTAAAGGCCATCATGAAATTGGGACAGGAAAACGGATTTGAAGTGGATACCACCACCAATTCCGAATTTTTTACAGAAGAGGTATTGGAGCAATATAGCGTAATCCTTTTTTTAAATACCACCGGAAATGTACTGAATCATCGGCAGGAATCTGATTTTGAAAGGTACATTCAGGCAGGAGGCGGATTTGTAGGTGTCCATGCTGCCGCCGATACCGAATATGATTGGAAATGGTATGGAAAATTGGTGGGCGGCTATTTTTCGGATCATCCGGGAATCAATGATCCTCATCCCAATGTTCAGGAAGGATTATTGGAAGTCCTCGATGAGGAACACTCTACTACCTCATTTCTTCCTAACCCATGGACAAGGACAGATGAATGGTACAGTTTTAAAAACCTTAACGAGAACGTCAATGTTCTGATGACCCTGGATGAAGACAGCTATCAGGGTGGAAAAGATACGGGCAACCATCCCATGGCTTGGTATCATGAATATGAAGGAGGAAGGGCCTTTTATACCGGCGTCGGACATACCAAAGCTTCCTTTGAAGAAGAAATGGTTTTAAGGCATTTATTGGAGGGGATCCGGTATGCCATTGGCAAAAATAAAAAGTTGGATTTTGGCAATGTGACCACAAAAAGGGTTCCAGATGCTGATCGATTCGAAAAAGTCAACCTGGTGACAGGCCAGTTTACGGAACCTACTGAAATGACCATTTTGCCCAATCTGGACATTCTGGTTTCTCAAAGAAGGGGAGAAATTTTGCATTATAAAAAGGGTTCTTCCGACATGAATCAGGTAGCCCATTTGGATGTATATTGGAAAACCGATGCCCCCCGTGTAAATGCCGAAGAGGGGTTGATGGGATTAAAGGCCGACCCTAATTTTGAAAACAACCATTGGGTTTACGCTTTTTATAGCCCCACGGGGGAATCTGTTAATCGGCTTTCACGATTTAAATTCGAAAATGACAGTTGGGACATGAATTCCGAACAAATTATTCTTGAATTTTATTCCCAAAGAGATATTTGTTGCCATACTGGAGGTTCAATAGCCTTTGACAAAGACGGATTGTTGTACGTTTCGGCTGGCGACAATTCCACGCCATTTAACCAACCCGATCAGCCTTATACCTTAAGGGGATATGCCCCTTTGGATGACAGGCCTGGATTTGAACAATATGATGCGGCCAGGTCCTCTGGAAATACCAATGACCTCAGGGGTAAAATCCTTCGAATCAAAGTCAATGAAGATGGGACTTACAGTATCCCGGAAGGTAATTTATATCCCCAGGGAAAGGAGGGTACCCAACCCGAAATATATGTTCAGGGAAACAGGAATCCCTATAGAATCAGTGTGGATCAAAAAACAGGATTCGTATATTGGGGGGAAGTAGGTCCTGATGCCAGAAATGACAGTTTGGAGACCAGAGGCCCCAAAGGATATGATGAAGTCAACCAGGCCAGGGAAGCCGGTTTTTTTGGATGGCCCTTCTTTGTAGGAAACAATTACGCTTATCATACATATGATTTTGATAAGGGTGAACCAGGTAGTAAATTTGATCCTGCCAGACCAGTCAATGTGTCGAGGAACAATACAGGACTTAAAGAATTGCCTCAGGCGGAGCCTGCTTTCATTTATTACCCCTATGATCGGTCTCCAAAGTTTCCTCAGGTAGGTACAGGAGGCAGAAATGCTATGGCAGGACCTGTATATTATTCAGATCTTTACCCAAATGGAGGTGGCCTGCCCGATTATTATGACGGGAAACTCTTTATTTATGAGTGGATAAGAGGGTGGATAAAAGTGGTCACCATGGATGAAAATGGCGATTACCTAAAAATGGAACCCTTTATGGAAGAGGTAAAGCACAATGCCCTGATCGATCTGGAAATGGGTCCTGATGGTAAATTATACTTGCTTGAATATGGAAACGGCTGGTTTAGCGCCAATCCTGATGCCGCACTTTCTGTTATCAATTATAACCCTGGAAACCGCGCACCGGTGATTGCATCCGTGTCAGTGGATAAAACCTCTGGTGCTTTGCCTTTGGAGGTGAATCTTAAGGCCAATGTCAGAGATCCCGAAAATGATCCCTTACAATATACCTGGGACATGGGGAATGGAGATACCCTTCAAACCGAAAAACCAGAAGTTTCTTATACTTATCAGTCCGTTGGAGATTATGACATTGTTCTTCGGGCAAGTGACCCGGAAAACCTTTCCGCCGAAAGCCAGCTGGTGAATGTTTATGCAGGAAACCAGGCTCCCCAAATAAATATTGAAGTTATGGGTAATAACTCGTTTTATTTCCCGGGAGAAGAGGTGTCATATGAAGTATCGGTGGAGGATCCTGATGATCCTTCCGCTGGTGAGGACCTGTCTTCCCTATATATTGCAGCGGATTATATCGAGGGTTATGACAAGGCGGAGGCGGCTATGGGCCATCAGGTCATGACGGATGCCATGGCGGGAAAAAGCATCATGGAATCACTGACCTGCAAAACCTGCCACAAAACTAACGAGAAATCTATTGGTCCGGCATATACGGAAGTGGCCGAAAAATATAAAGGGGATAGGAAAGCCGTCGACCACTTGGTGAACAAAATTATTAACGGGGGCTCAGGAATTTGGGGAGAGACCATGATGCCTGCCAATCCCGATTTGAAAGAAGCCGATGCCAGGAAAATTGTGGCCTGGGTGCTTTCTTTGGAAGATATGGAAAACCAGGTGCCTTCTTTACCCAGTTCAGGTAAAATCAATCCTACCTTGGATAAGGTTCCGGCGGATAACGGCATCTTCATTTTAAGTGCCAGCTTTATAGATAAGGGTGGAGAAAATATCAAGCCATTGAGTACAAATAAAACGATTTACCTTAGAAACAGTAAAATAGACCTTAACGAAATCGATCGTATTCATGCTTTCAATTACATATCCGTAGAAGGAAATCAAGTATTGTTGGCACCAAAAGGAATAGGTTATTTTGCCCTCGATAACGTGGATTTGACCGGTATTTCATCCGTTAATATTCAGGTTGATTCCGGAAAGAAATTTGATTTTGGGTATCAATTGGAAGTTAGAGCAGGAGGCATTGAGGGTGAAATTTTAGGACAGACAGTGATCAGGTCCAATGCATTGGCCGTCGATGAATCTCCAAAAGATATTCTCATTTCCTTAAAGGAATCTGAGGTTGAGGGAAAACAGGACCTTTTTATTATTACCCAAGCCCTGAACGAAGAAGAAACAGTAGAAATGGTAGTGCTTTCAATGCAAATGAACTAAAAAAATGTCCAAATATTCCGGCGATACTTTATGAAATCAAGTTGTATACATCTAAAATTTTTAATCAAAATAGGATGGAAAAAAATTAGAATTAGTCTGGGATTGGTTCACACCTCAGCCACATTGGTTCCGGTTTTGAATTATTTTTTTGTGGTCAATTAAAAACAAAAAGAAATGCTGAGCTTACAATAATTTTGTTCAATTGGAATTAAAAAAAAGAGTAGCTTACTGATTGAAATCATGTTTATCATTGACATCCAACAGGAGCTTTGGCCATAATTATGGGTACTTTTATTTCTGAAAAATTTAAGACGGATTTAAAAAATTGAAACCCGAAAGACATGATTTTAAAAGATAAAACCGCCCTGATTACCGGAGGAGCCGGCGGCATAGGACTGAGTACTGCAAAATTATTTTTGAAAGAAGGCGCAAAAGGTGTTGCCATTGTGGATTTTAGTGACGAAAATTTAAAAGAAGCTGAAAAAGAGCTGGGGAAAAATAAAGTCCTGTATATAAAAGCCGATGTATCCAAAGCAGAGGAGGTAAAAAAATATACCCAATTGGTAAAGGACGAATGGGGACGAATTGATATTCTATTTCTGAATGCCGGTTTCGAAGGTGTGGTTAAACCAATGGAAGAATATCCCGAAGATATTTTTGATCAGGTGATGGGCGTGAATGTGAAAGGTGTTTGGTTAGGAATGAAATATGCCTTTCCCCTCATGAAGGCCAATGGTGGGGGTTCTGTAATCATCACCTCTTCGGTAGCAGGCTTGAGAGGTACCGCACAAGTGAGTGCCTATGTCACCAGTAAACATGCTACAATTGGCCTGATGAAGGTAGGTGCCCTGGAAGGCGCCCAGGATAAAATTCGGGTTAACTCCATTCATCCTTCACCTGTGGATAATAGGATGATGCGATCCCTTGAAGAAGGATTTGCTCCCGGTGAAGGAGCAACAGTGAAAGAAAATTTCACCAAGATGATTCCCTTGGGTAGGTATGCCTCCAACGAAAACATTGCCGATTTGGCCTTGTTTTTGGCCTCTGATAGGAGCAGCTTCATTACAGGAAGCACTTATGTCATAGATGGGGGATTTACAACCTAATTGAATGTAAAACCATTTCGTCATTTGGAAACAAGTTTCGATCCACAATTTTTGCAGAAAATGGCATCCAAAGAATGTTTTTGGAGATCACACCCCAGACAGGTTTTATTGTTGTTAGGGGCATTTGCAGTGGCCCTGCTTCGGGCAAAAGTTAATTCGGAGGTAATAATACCGGTGGGCACAGCGATGATGGCGTAGCCCATTAGCATGATGATTGCGGCCAGGAACTGACCGAAATCAGTGGCCGGAACAATGTCTCCATAACCAACGGTGGTCAAAGTAACAATGGCCCAATACATGGATCTCGGGATGGAGGTAAACCCCCTTGCCGGTCCTTCAATAATGTACATCATAGATCCCATTACCAAAACAATGGTCAAGACGGATCCAATAAAAATTTGGATTTTCAACTTGCTATGTCTTAAGGCGCTCATTAATATGGTGGCCTCCTTTTGGTATTCCCTCATTTTAAGAATTCTTAAAATCCTTAGAAATCTCAGGGCTCTGATGACGATAAGGTATTGGGTATTTAAAAGGAATAAACTGAGATAGGTCGGAACAATCGCCAATAGATCCACTAAACCATAAAAACCAAAAATGTAGCCCAATTTTTTATTGCTCAGCCAAATTCTTAAAAAATATTCCAGGGTAAAGGCAATGGTAAAAAACCATTCCAACCAATAAAGGGCATTTCCATAGGCCTTATGGATCGACTGAACAGAATCCAGTATAACCACCAGGACGCTAAGAAGTATTAACACCAGTAATACCAGATCAAATGTTTTGGAAGCCTTATCATCCCACTCATAAACGATGTGAGCAAGGCGTTTTTTGGTGGGTAAATAGCCCATATGATAATTTATAATTCGATGGAATTACTTTCGGATCTGGCCAACCTATAACGATTAAGTGTTCATATAAATCCTTCAAGCGAATATTTATTTTCAATTTTGAATGGTAAATCTTAGGCTGGTAAAAGACATCATTTTACCAGCCGCCGCCCCCCCCGCCGCCGCCGCCGCCACCGGATCTTCCGCCACCACCGCTTCCGGATTTTGAGCCTGGAGGACTCGCAGAATTGCTTAAAGCTGCACCAAAGGAGTTTCCAAGGGTTTTTGAGAATCCAGAAAGGGAGGCTGCCTGAAACCCGGCTCCGGTATACCAGGCAGGATGATAATGACTTCCTTTATCTTTTTGACCATAAATTTCCTCCAGCTTATTTTCAAAAGCTTTGCCCCATGCCTCCCCTACTCCCAGGGCAATGGCATAAGGAAGGTATATTTCGAAAATCTCCGGTGTTACACCAGGGGGGTTATAGCTTTCCAAAATCGGTTTTTCGGCC
>JBBDSB010000364.1:10576-16161 GCA_040905205.1 Cyclobacteriaceae bacterium | reverse complement strand
GGAAAAAATCACCAGCACCAAACCCACAATCATGGAAAACTTTTCTTCTTCAAGAAGGGGTTCAAAAGCTTGTTTAATGGAAAAAAATAATGCGGCCACCGAGATCAATATCCCGGGCAACAACCAAAGGTGGTTCAAATTAAAATAATTTTTATTAAACCTTTGATTAAGATCCTTTTTTTGAGCGTTCATTGCCCCGCTGATTTTTTTATGTTCCTTTTGGGAAAGCGAGAGGACCTCATATCCGGATGGAAACAGGTTTGCCATAATTTTTTCTTCGGCCGGGAGCAAATCAATTTTTTCCGATTCCTGTTTTTCCAGGCGAAACTTCTTTCTCTTTTCCTCCACAATTTTCAAAGCATTTTTGGTGGCAAGCTCTACTATGCCAGAAACAAAAACACCCGAGTCAAAACCCATTTTGTAAATGTACCTGCATGCAGCTGCTTCCAGACCATTGGGGGCATCGAATAGAGGATATATCCCCTTTCGATGCGGATCTTTGCCTACCCTGGTCCAGGCAAACAAATAGTAAACCAATGCCAACACGATCCCCGTGGCCAGGATTAATACACCAATGTTGTCCCTGAAAAAGGAGATGGCCTTTTTCAGGGCCTTAGGCTCAGGGATGATTCCCTTCTGCCAGGCTACTGCCAGGGTCAATGGCTCGTGGGCATTCAAGGGACTGTTTACCTTCACAAAGATGGATCGGCCACTTTCTTTTTTGATATCACAGGGACAATCTTTGGATCCCACCGGCCCGGCATAAGCCGCAAATTGTTGGATTATCGCTTCATCTGGCAGATTGATGCGTGCCGTGGCATTTAAGATCTTAAAATCCCATTGATCTCCAATGGCATTCCAGTAGAGCTCATCAAAATCCTCAAAAAACCCCACTTGTCTGTTGGTTTCATACTTGATGGTATAATCATATATATCCGGTGATAAATATAACTGCTCATCCCCAATTCTGACCACTTCATAATCACCCTGACGGATAATTTGATAGGGCTCAGGTTTTCCATCTTTGGTGACTTCATTTACCTTAAAACCAACCCTAATGCGATTATTATACCTGTCTTTGTAGGCGACAGGGAAACTTCGGAAAATTCCTCTTTGGATGGCATTGCCTGTGCTTCGGACCTTGATGTTTTCGGTCACCAATAAACTTCCATCAATTTGTATATCCACCTCGCTATGATAATCCAATATCTCCTCGGATTCCTGGCTGTAGGCAGTAAGAAAGGAAAATAGAAAAGCAAAAAAAACAATAAATTGATAGATTTTCATAAAATTAGGATAGGTTAATTTCAGGAACAGCCCGATCGGATTCATCAGAAAGGGCAAAAAACTCGAATTTGGAAAAATTAAATATCAGGGCAACAATATTTGAAGGAAAGGATTCAATTTTTGTATTCATTTCCCGAACCGTACCATTGTAATACCGACGGGCCTTTTGAAGTGTGTTTTCTATTTCTGAAAGTTGTTCTTGAAGTTTGAGGAAATTTTTATCGGCTTTTAAATTGGGATAGGCTTCGGCAACAATCATTAATTTATTTAGGGACTTGGATAAATCCAACGCTGTTTTCGACTGTTTGCTCACCGGTTGATCCGTCATACTTTGGCTCCTAAGTGCAGTGATTTCCTCCAGCAATTGATCTTCATGTTGGGCATAACCTTTTACGGTGATTACCAGGTTGGGTACTAAATCAGCTCTCCTTTTTAATTGCACATCTATACCGCTCCAACCTTCATTGGCCTGGTTTCGGAGGCGAACCAATTGATTATAAGTGGCAACCACCAAAATTAGTACTAAAATAAAGGCGATTAAAAATACAAGCATCTCATCAAAGATTAAATTATCTTCTTTTCTTTGGTGAAAAATAATCAAATTAATGGGTAAATCCAGAAAAGATAAAGACAATGTTTTAAATGGGTTGATTTTGCAATTTATGGTTAAATAAAGGGTAACGAATACCAACCAATGGGAATGATGAATGATTATTTGCTTACAGATTTCAAAAATTGCGTTAATTTATATCATCGGCATTCAAATTAACAAGAAGTTTGACTATTTTTGATTATTAAGAACTCGTCAAAAGTCAATAAAAATGGATTTAAAAAAGTTTGAAATGCTTAAAGAAAACTACAAAAAGTTTATCCAACAAGCAGAAGAGGCCATTAACAGAGAAAATTCAATTGATCAAACCCAATCCGTCTGGTTTAACCGGCACAGCATAGAAAAATTGCTTGCTCAAACCGATGAAAAATCCGGAGGAATTAGGATTTTCCTGGGAAGGTATGATAAGGACACGCTCTCTGAAAGGGAGGAGAGTGATCGTTCAGAAGATTATATAGGAAAACTTACCCTCATTCTTACCGCTTCAAATGACAATGAAAAAGCGCACCAAGAATCGGCCATCATGAATGGTGGAAAAGTATGTCCTCCTGATTGTTAATTTCTACGCTAATCTATCAATTACAATGGCATGACTCCAAATCTTTACTTAATCTGTCTTTGTATTGGTTTTCTATTTTCCATTTCCTTTTTTTATTTTAAAAACAAATCCCGGTTATCAGAAGAAAGTTTTTTACATAATTATGTTTTTTTTATCATTTTATATGTTTTACTGTTTGAATTTTATGCCATTTATTTGGTGGTAGCAGGAAAAACAAACGTTATCGTTTACAATATTTTTTTTGTAATTGGTGAGACCCTGTTGATTTTAGGCTACCTGAGGTATTTAATGGAACGGAGAGAGGCAAAAAGGGCAGTATTTATTTTCGCCATGTTTTTTTTAATTTGGGCGGCAATCAATGGCCTGTATTTTCAGAAAATTACCGACTTGTTTCAACATTATACCCATTTATTGGGAAGTTTGGGTATCCTGTTCTTCAGTTGTTATATCATGTATAAATTGCTCCTTTCGGAACGGTTTTGGGACAGGCCTCTTTTCACTGTTCCGCATTTTTGGAATGTTGCTGCTATTCTTTTGTTCTACAGCCCTAGTTTTATTTATTTTGGGTCTTTGAATCTGATGTGGGATATTGACCGCTGGTACCTGAATATTTTGGCTTCAACCAACAGGATATTTGCCGCTACGCTGTATTTGATATTAGGCTTATCCTTTTATTCACCAATTATATTTTCCGGAAGCAGCAATGGAAGAAGATAACTCCCTGAACACATTTTTGGCCATTTTAACCGGGATTATTCTTATGATGATTATGGCAGTGTTCATCATAACCATTGTAATTATTCATAGGCAAAGACAAATTAAAAACCGTCATAAAATACAAATCTTAAAAGCGGATTATGAAAACACCATTCTTAATGCTGAAAAGGAAATCAGAGAAGAAACCCTCCAGTTTGTCAGTCAGGAGCTTCATGACAATATTGGACAATTGCTGTCATTGGCCAAATTGGTATTGAATCATGCTGATCCATCATCGGTTCATGAGGGCAGAAGATTAATCAATCAAATTATCAAGGAGGTAAGGGCCCTTTCCAAATCGATCAACAGGGATTATATCAAGGACATCAAATTCGAAGATTTCCTGGCTGAAGCACTTCAAAAAATTGAAAATAGCGGGTTTTGTAAAACCCAACTTTCCGTATTAGGAAACATTGATGAGCTGATCGATGGGGATAAAAAATTGGTCCTTATCCGGGTGGTACAGGAGTGTATCAATAATGCGATAAAACATGCGTCCCCAAAATTGCTGTCTGTAAAAATTTTTCTAAAAAAAGATGTATTGCATTTATGGGTGGTTGACGACGGAAAAGGCTTTGATACCACCCAAAAATCGAAGGGATTGGGGATGACTAATCTTGGGTCCAGGGTAAGAGCCATTGATGGAAATTTAAAAGTTAATTCAGCCATCCATAAAGGAACTGATATAAAAATTGAAGTGAAGGTGTAATTTAACATCATGGGAAAGAAAATACAGATAATAATAGCAGATGACCATAAACTTTTCGCTTCAGGAATAGAAAATCTTTTGTCCGGAATTGCCGATTTTGAAATCACCGGGGTATACCATAACGGCAATGAAGCCCTTGAAGCGCTTAAAAACAGCAAAGTGGATTTATTAATAACGGACATGAAGATGCCCGGGATGAATGGTTTGGACTTGTTGCAAAAAATTAAAAAGAAGAGATGGAAGATTAAGACCATCGTGCTGTCTATGTATGAGGAAGAGGAGATATTTCAAAAGTGCGTCAAACAAGGTGCACATGCCTATGTTTTAAAAAATGCCGATAAGGATGAACTGATCTATACCATAAGAGAGGTCATGGAAGACAGGTATGTTTACAATTTTGATCATGTGCTTCGACAGGCAGAAGACAGTGAATTTGATCATTTGGATCCCTTCAAGTGGACAGTGAAATTATCCAAAAGGGAAATGGAAATCCTGAAATTGATTGTAGGGGGGAATTCCAATAAAGAAATAGCCGAAAAATTACACCTGAGTGTTTTTACAATTGAAACCCACAGAAAACACCTGTACCAGAAATTAGAAGTTTCCTCTGTCGCTGAACTGATCAATAAAGCCAGGGAAATGGGTCTTGGTTAAATTACTGGAAATTAAATTAATTTCTAATAAAATGGGTAATTGAGGTTAAGGGTTAACAGCAGGCTTAAATTTTGCCAGTGGGGTTACGCCAGCCTTGGTATGCTCATTGATCTTTACCAAAATTTCTGCATCAAGGGGTAGGAATACATCCACCCGGGAGCCAAATTTGATAAAGCCAAATTCATAGCCCTGCACCATGGGGTCCCCCTCCTTAATGTACCATTTTATGCGCCTTGCCATCGCCCCTGCAATTTGCCTGATCATCAATTGAACACCGTTGGGCTGCTCCACAACAATGGAAGTCCTTTCGTTATCCGTGCTGGATTTTGGATGCCAGGCCACCAGGTATTTGCCGGGATGGTATTTAATGTACTTTACGATGCCGCTAACAGGAGCTCTGTTTACATGGACGTTGATGGGTGACATAAAAATAGAGACCTGGATTCTTTTTTCTTTAAGGTATTCCTCCTCCATGGTTTTTTCAATGGCCACCACTTTGCCGTCTGCGGGGGCAAATACGGCATTGGGCTCATCTGGAATGGGTATATTGGGGTTTCGAAAGAACTGCAATACCAAAAGGTAAAGGATAATACTGCCCAGTAAAACCATATTAACCGCAGTTTCCTGCTCCGGCATATAGTAATTTATGGCTATGTTGATGGCTGTTAGGATGAAAAGCATCCAAAACAACAAAGATCTTCCTTCTTTATGAATAGTCATAGAATAGCATGTGTGTCTCTATAAATCAATTATCCTGCATTAATTTTGAATTCGGTTGTACAATCTTTTTGCAAACACGAATTGACTTAAGCGCAATTTACGGGGATTAACTTTACAAAAAAATAATTCCTTTGCAAACAAAAAAAACCCGAATCCGTGCCTGAATTTAAATCTGTGAATATTTATTTTGGGGTAACAAGTAAAAAAGATGTTGAAGCAGTGAAAAAAAATAATCTATTTTTGTTCTTCAAGTTTTAAAATCAACATGTCAATTCCTTCAATAACATCCC
>JBBDSB010000364.1:0-10476 GCA_040905205.1 Cyclobacteriaceae bacterium | reverse complement strand
TATTTTTGTTCTTCAAGTTTTAAAATCAACATGTCAATTCCTTCAATAACATCCCCTAAGCCTTTTTCAAACTTATCGTTATCTTTTCTCTTTAGTTGACTATTTGCGTATATTTCCAAATTTTCTATCCCGTCTGTAATATAAACTTCGGCTGGACTATTTCGAACATAGTAATCGCACAAAGATGGGAATTCACTCCTGAAAGATTGATTAAAACGAGATATGGACCTTAGTAAAATATGAGCAGAATTTTTATCCTGCCGAGTTCTATGCCAATCCCTACTAATCTTTTTCAATTTTTCAATTTCTGTTTCAATCTGTTGATTTTTCATATAGGATCAATTGATCTTAAGTACAATAATAGGATTTTTAAAAGGAAACCTTAAAAAATTTTCAAAAATGCCACTATGAAGGGGGTGGATAACAACAAACCATCGAACCTGTCCATAAATCCACCATGCCCGGGCAAACCCTGTCCGGAATCTTTTATGGCAATGCTCCTTTTAAATAAAGATTCAATCAAATCACCGTAGGTGCCGGCAATGATGATGATGGTGGTGATACAAAACCATTGCCATTCGGGTAATATGGTATATTGCTTGGAAAGAAAATAGGTAACTACCACAGCCGTAAATGCTCCTCCCAGGCTGCCTTCCCAGGATTTTTTTGGAGATACCCGTTCAAATAATTTTGTTTTTCCAAATTTGGTTCCGGCAAAATAGGCACCGGAATCACTGGCCCAAAGTATCAGCAGAGAACCGACAACAATTTCATAATGGAAAGTCTTGTCCACGGAAAAAGCAGCTATAGTCAGCAGTGAAAAGGGAATGGCGACATAAAAGATACCCAGGATGGTAAAGGCAATTCCGGTAAATGGCTTTTTATCCGATTTGCGATAGAGTTTGATAAAAAAAATCATCGAAACCAATGGGAAAACTATAAAATAATATTCGAGGGGAATGATTTTCATTTCTTCTAAAAAGGTGAAAGTAAATATCAGAAGCCCCACAAAAGTACCAAAGCTCTTCAGGGGCAACATTCCATCAATACCTGAAAGTTTATAAAATTCCATTTGTGTAAAAGTCTGTATGATCCCAAAAATTATAAAGTAAGCCCACTCGCTGTAATACGAACCTCCAACAATGACGATCGCTCCCATTAAGGCGGTGATAACCCTTTGGGCCAAATTACTATAGTTACTGATACTAAAACGAGATCTCATTTTTGATTATGTTTAATGCGATGACGGCCTCTTCGTTGGAAACCATAATTTCGTAATTTCCGTGGATCTGGTAGACCTGCTCTTTTTTATTGACAATTACTGAAGTGATCCCTTTTTCTTCCAAAACCCCCTTAACAATTTCCGCACGGATTTCGGAACCTGTTTCATAAACCTTATGCCAATTTCCCATCTTTTGCTTTAAATTCTTTGACAAACAAACCAGCACTCATTATAAAAACGATTAGTCCGACAAAAATATAGTGCCAATACAATTCCCCTGGTTCTTCAAGGTCAAATTCAAGAATTTTTAATTTATTGAGATAGACCAGGACCACCGTGATTCCATTGTTTAATATGTGGGCAAGCATGGGATAAATCAGGCTGCCAGAAAACAAATACAGGTAACCAAATAATGCACCCAATAAAAGCCTTGGCACAAAACCATAAAACTGAAAATGTATGGCAGAGAAAATGAAAGCCGTTATCCAGATACCTAAATGGCTGTTACCGGTATACCGGTGCATCTTAGGTTGAATGATTCCCCTGAAAAGGTATTCTTCTCCGATTCCTGCCAACACCCCAATAACCAATACCCCCATGAGCATCTCCGCCGGGTTTTCAAAATCAGTGAGGTATTTGGTGAGTTGCATCAATTGATCCTCTTTGGCCCGCATGGCCGCTTCCAGTTCGCTGAATACCTCCGGAAGTTCCATGTTCATATTGAGGTACACAAAAAGTGAGTTGAATAAAACAAAGCCAATTAATATGGGAAATAAAATCAGAATTGGATTGAACTTTGTGCGTACTAAATGTTGTTTCCAGTTTAACGTTTTTTTATCCACAAATCGGATAAATATCCATCCTCCCAACAGAAAACCCAAACCACCACCCAATCCCTGGATAAATAAAAACGCCAATCTCCCGTTGGGATGTTCCAATTCTCCCGTGAGTAGATCCTGAATTTGATCCAGGGACAGGCCAAATAAAACCGGAATCAGGCCAAGTGCCAGCGTTTGTAAAATGGCAAGCGTGCCAAATACAATGAGGGCCAAAACGGTAAAGGACAATAACCAATGTTGATGTACTTTACTACCCTGTTGATGTTCATATATTTCCATATTCAGAGTAAATTTACATGAAATAGCGGGCACCACAAGGAGGAAGAATAAATAGGGCATAAAATACCTGCCCTAAAAAGGACATTCTCTTAAGGGAGGGGGTTGATATTCAAGCTAAAACCATCATTTTTGTAAAAATATTTAAAGTGGTAAAGATAGGTAACTTAAATTTAGGAGAATTTCCATTATTGCTTGCGCCGATGGAGGATGTAAGTGATCCTCCCTTTAGGGCGGTATGTAAAGATCATGGTGCAGACTTGATGTTTACAGAATTTATTAGTTCTGAAGGTTTGATCAGGGATGCTGCCAAGTCTGTTCAAAAACTGGACATCTATGATGAGGAAAGGCCTATTGGGATTCAGATTTTTGGAAATGAAATTTCCTCCATGCGAGAAGCCGCAGCCATAGCAGCTGAAGCAGGACCTGATATGATTGATATCAATTACGGCTGTCCTGTAAATAAAGTTGCCTGCAAAGGGGCGGGAGCCGGCATTCTTCTCGATATTGACAAAATGGTTTCCATGACCTCAGAAATAGTCAAGGCCGTTCCTATTCCCGTCACGGTGAAGACCCGGTTAGGATGGGATGAAAACACCATTAGAATTCAGGAAGTGGTGGAAAGGCTTCAGGATATCGGTATTCAGGCCATCAGCATTCATGCCCGTACCAGGAAACAAATGTACAAGGGTGAAGCCGATTGGAGTTACCTGGGAGCAATTAAAAACAACCAACGTATACATATTCCGGTTTTTGGTAATGGAGACATTGACAGTCCGCAAAAAGCAAAAGCCTACAAGGAACAATATGGGGTAGATGGAATAATGATCGGAAGGGCTTCCATCGGCTATCCATGGGTATTTGACGAAATCAAACATTTCCTTAATACAGGAGAAATTCTACCCGGACCTGACCTGGAAGAAAGGGTCAGGGTGGCCAAGAAGCATTTGGACTTTTCTGTCAGGTGGAAAGGTGAGAAATTGGGGCTTTTGGAAATGAGAAGACACTATACCAATTATTTCAGAGGGCTTCCCCATTTTAAACCTTTTCGGATGGCACTTGTCACTTCAGAAAACTATGTGGAAGTCAAACAGTTGTTGGATGAGGTTTCTGTTGCATTTGCCGGTGTTGAATTTTAATCGGATCTTTTCATGAAATCGAGCCTGCCTGAGGCAGACAGGCATGATGCGAGCGACACACAGAGGGATGATTATAAAGGATGCGAGATTCTCCCGAATCCCGATTTATCGGGACGGGACAGGCTATCCCGACCTTCGGTGCGGGACAAGTTATGACATTTAAAAAACAATTATAAACAGATGAAAACTACTGAGAAGGGTAAATTGCCGGTGATCCATATCCTTCAAAGGAATGAAATAGCATCGCAAAATGCTTAAGATAAGTACGGATCAATCCCTTAAGAGCTGGGGTTTATTGGTCTTTCTTGCCTTGATTTGGGGAAGTTCATTTATTTTGATCAAAAAAGCCCTGCTGGTTTTTTCCCCGGGCGAAGTAGGGGCATTCAGGATTGTTTCTGCTGGTTTGGTATTACTTCCCCTGGCCATGCCTAAACTGAAATACCTGAATCAAAAACAAGTGATTAACCTTCTGATCGTCGGTTTTGTGGGAAGTTTTATTCCTGCCTTTCTATTTGCAAAGGCACAAACCCAATTGTCCAGTTCCCTGGCAGGGGTGATCAATGCTTTGACTCCCTTAATGGTGGTATTGGTAGGGGCTTTTTTGTTTGGGTCAAAAATTACGACCAGGAATGCCTTTGGATTATTGATTGCTTTTCTTGGTGTAGCCATTCTTGTAATGGCCAGGTCTAAATTTGGCCTTGGCCTATTTACCAACATCAATTTTTATGGTTTTTTTGTTGTTTTGGCCACCATTTGTTATGGTTTCAATGTGAATATCATCAAATTCCGGTTTGTGGAATTAAAACCCACGGTTATTACGGCCATCTCTCTGATGATGGTTTTGCCTTTGGCCTCTTTATATCTGTTTGGGTTTACCCACTTTTCTTTCAAATTGATCCATGTGCAGGGTGCCTGGGAGGCGGCTGGATTGATTGCATTACTCGGGGTGGTGGGCACCGCTTTGGCTTTGGTTATTTTCAATGCCATGGTGAAATTGGTTACGCCGGTATTTGCAAGTTCTGTCACTTATCTGATTCCCGTCGTAGCCATTTTTTGGGGGGTTCTCGATGGAGAGACTTTGCTCTCTTTACATTATTTGGGCATTTCATCTGTAATTTTTGGGGTATGGGTAGGAAACCGAAAACCAAGTTACAAAATAAATAGGTGACAAGAATTGAAAGTTAAGTTAGAATTTCCCTAGTTTATGGTTTGAATGTGATTTCTATGTTTGATAACCTTTTTGAATTTGATATTGATACGGCCTTAAGGAACAGAATCTTTCAGACCATACTGATCATTTTTATCATGTGGTTGGTCAATAAAATTTCTGTCCGTCTCATTTACCGCGGTGACGCCGTAGAAATGAGAAAGCAATATCATTGGAGAAAGGTTATTGAATATACTTCGTTTATTATAGGAATATTGATTATTGGCAATCTATGGATCAGCAATTTTCAGTCGGTGACCACCTTCTTTGGCTTGCTCTCTGCCGGAATAGCCATCGCCCTAAAGGATATTTTTGTCAATATTGCCGGATGGGCTTTCATATATCTTAGAAAGCCCTTTGACGTAGGAGACCGGATCGAAATTGCGGATGTCCAGGGAGATGTGATCGATCTACGGCTTTTTCAGTTTTCTGTGTTGGAAATTGGAAACTGGGTGGATGCTGATCAAAGCACCGGAAGGGTCATTCATATCCCAAATGGAAAGGTGTTTACAGATGCCCAGGCCAACTATTCCATAGGTTTTAATTATATATGGAACGAACAAAATATTTACATCACCCTGAGAAGTGATTTTAAAAAAGCCAAAGCCATATTATTGGAAATCCTGAATGAACACCTTAAAGAGGATTTAAAGTTAGCGGAAAGGGTTTTCAAAAAAGCAAAACAGGATCATTTAATCATATACAAACAATTTACCCCAATTATATTCACCAAAATTACGGAAAGAGGCATACAATTATCCATGCGCTACCTCTGTGATCCCAAAAAAAGAAGGATGTTTGAACATGCCATTACGGAGAGTATACTTGAAAAACTCAGTCCGGAGGACAATATAAGGATTGCCTATCCTACCTCTACCATATTACTCCACCAGGACAAAGCCCACCCAGATACCAACCCAACAAAAAAACATTAGTTATTTCCTGAAAAGCCTACGCCTTTCAACCTGGGATTTTAAAAGGGATGCGTTTATTTCTCTACTTTGCCAAGTATGGCTTTTTTACCTGCAATATCATCGATGATGGATTTTGCATGGACGATGGTGTTTTCAATGAAAAACTCCCTTGTATTCAGGCCGCCGCATACCACACCAGCGAGGTACAAACCAGGAATATTAGATTCCTGACTGGCATCATCGAAACAAGGCTGTCTTTTTTCATCCAGGCTCAATTGCACACCCAGCTGATCCAACAGTGCGAAATTGGGTTTATAACCTGTCATTGCCAGTACAAAATCATTTTCAATGATGACCTCTCCTTCCGGGGTATTTAAAACCACCTCTTTTTCCCTGATGGAATGGATGGAGGTATTAAAATAGCCCTTAATAGATCCTTCTTTTATCCGGTTCTCAATATCTGGCAAAACCCAGTATTTTACAGTTTGATCCACTTCAGGCTTCATGATCACCATCGTGACTTCAGCGCCTTTTCGCCAGGTTTCCAAGGCCACATCTACCGCGGAATTGCCGCCCCCGACTACTACGATTTTCTGGCCAATGTAAGGCCATGGCTCTTTGTAATAATGGGAAACTTTTGGCAGGTCTTCCCCAGGTACATTCATGGTATTGGGAAGGTCATAAAACCCGGTGGCCAACACCAGTTTTTCCGTAAAATATTTGTCCTTGGAGGTGGTTACCTGAAACCCTGTTTCCACCTTTTCCAAACGGATTACTTCTTCATAAAGGTGGATATTCAAATGATAATGTTTTACGATCCTTCGGTAATATTCAAGGGCCTCAGGCCTGGTGGGCTTGTTAGAAATCGACATAAAGGGAATATCTGCCATTTCCAGCTTTTCGGAGGTGGAAAAAAAAGTCATGTTCACCGGATAATTGAAAATCGAATTGGTAAGTACCCCTTTTTCCACGATCAGGTAGTCCAGATTTTTCTTTTTCGCTTCGATGCCACAGGCAAGACCTATGGGTCCGGCACCTACAATTAATACTTCCAGGTTTTTCATATCTTATAAATCATGAATAAGGAAAATGAGTTCCTGAGATACCTCAATTCACCATCAATTTTACTTGATTGATTTCCGTTTCCGGAATTATTCTTTTTTCCTTTATTAAAACGTTACCATCATGTTTCCAAAGCAGGGCTGTGGTATTGACCGTACCATAGTAATCTTCCACCTGGATCAATTGGGCAGAAACCGCTTTTTCCAAATTGGGGTTCAAACCCGTGGCAGGTAAATTTGCCTCTAAAGCAGGCTGCCTGGATTGCAATCGATCCAATAAATCATCGATTGAAAAAGGATTTTTCAACATCCTTTCCATTTCTGATTTTGCTGTCCCCACCTTAGGCCATGGGGTATCCAGGAAGGCATTGCTGATCGCATGAAGTCCTGGGGACACCCTTTGGATGCCATTGCCATAATTGGAATAGACCCACATATCTTCCCCATCGGCAACAATAAGGCTAAAACCATTGTACTCGGATTTAAATTTCCCGATACTTTTCAGGTAATCAATTGGACTTAGGTTGTCTTCAAGAAAGCCCTTAACCAGGTCGCCTCTGGACCTGGTATGGTCCTGCTCATTTTCCATATCCCTGAAATTGGTCAGCGCAGCAAACTTCCCGCTTGGGTGGAAACCCATCCAGGTACCCCCTGCTTTGAGGTCTTTCCCTGCATAAAACCCTTCCTCCCATTGGTGGAGGGAAGCCGTGGGCCTCTCATAATATTCGTCACGGTTGGCGACTAAAATCAGTTTATATTCCGGGTGATTTTTCCAATTAAAAGCTATTAAACACATTTTTTAAATTTGAACAGTTCTTGATTAAGCATGACATGCTATTATTAAATTTCATACCAAATGGGCTTTTAACAATTATTAATACATTTTAATTCCTTCCTTGTTTGATATACGAATAAAGTTACCCTTCCCAAGGTGGAGGAAGAAAAGGCCTTGTCCACCCATTTGAATGAGGATGAGGATTTTCATTTCCAATGGAAAGCTGATTTAAATCTGGATAGCCTACCACCACCACCACCACCACTAACTCTCAGCCCTCCACCTACCTTCGACTTGGATTTATATTTTGAGGATTCCACTGGTTTTCATGCCCGATTATTCAATAAGAGTTTTGGTGACAGCATCCGGAATTATACCCAGAAAATTATTCATCTCCACCGTGATAGTTTCCCCGGAGGAAATGGGGATAAGGAAAAATGGGAGGCTAAAATAAAAGAGCTTCAGAAAAAAATGGCGATTCACCAAAAAACCTTTGAGGCAAAAATGGAAGAATGGTCCCAGACCATGGCTCCTAAAATGAAAGAATTTGAGATAAAAATGAAGGAATGGCAGGAAGAAAATGAGCCCAGAATCAAAGCCTATGAGGAAAGAATGGAACGTTGGGCTGAGGAGTTTGAGGAGAAATTCCGAAAGATGGAGGAGGAGTTTCATCAAAAAGAAAAAGAAATGACGGAGAAATTCAAAGAGAAGGAAAAAGCCAAGGCAGCCTCTGCTCCCGAAGATATATAATGTAATGCATTTGATTTTGAAATTTTGGCTGGCGGTGAGACCTTCAGGCCGGCTTTCCGGCAGTCAGTGACTTTCCTTTGCTTTCATTATTTTTTCTTTATTATAAATTACAGGCATCTGCCCTTTCCACATATCCCAAAAATTATTATCTACGATGAGTTTTGCCATTACATGACCGACATTTATCCGGCTGGTTTTCCCCGGATTAAATAGCGCACTCCTTGTTGGTGAGGCATGTAAGGTGTATTCGGTTACTTCCGCCTGGTCAATTAAAGTATCGGGACGCACCACCATCCATTCAATGAATGAATGGGTTTGACCAATATATGCGCTTAAGTAATCTGCTGCACTTTCATTGTCCGTATGGGGTGGTAGCAGTAAGCGGATTATCCCCGTCATGAGTTTTTCTCCAATCGAAATGGGTTCTGATAATTCCCTGTTCCTGTTTCCCGCTGTATTCATCAACACCAATTTGACGGGATTTTCGGGGGCTTTCATTTCTATGGCCTGGCAGAGTAACCGAACGGTATTGGTTACCAATTTTCGGGGTTGTCCATAGATACCCTTCCAGGTCATGTTGTGACCAAGGCAAGAAGCCACGGCATGACAATCCTTTAAATAATCGGCCATTTCGGTTTCACTTGCTTTTGAGATTTCGGCCCTGATGATGTAGACCTTGTCATCGGCTTTCCAGGCATCCGGAATTATTGCGGTGGGACGAATGATGACTTTCACCTTTTGTCCCAATATCAAAAGTTGCGCTACCAGATTTTTTCCTGTAGCGCCACTTGCGCCGAGGACCAATGTTGTTTTATTGTCCATTCTTCAAATGGGTAAATCTATCCCATCAATTAAATTTTTTTAATTCATTAATTATCATAGCCGGCACATCATTCAAGCGGGTATTGTTAATGTCTATTTCAAAGTCAGCACGGTCATAAGAACCTTTAAAATAATTGTAATCTGCTTTTATTTCTTTTAAATATTTTTTTTTCATCGAATCATCTAATTTTTTGACAATAGGATTCGAATCTTTATCATAAAAGGTTAACCTTTCCAATATATTTTTAAATGAATCCTTGATGTGAATGGAACAGATGTCTTTGTTTTCCTTGTGTTTTTTGTAAACCCTAAGATAGACAAATTTTAATCCAGCAGGTGTACCTGAAATCACAGCATCCATATCTCTTGAAAATAAATCATCCAAGACAACACTGGCTTTTTCTCTAAACCCGTCCATTCCAATGTATTCATCTTGAAGCCGCTCAATAGGTTTGTTGTAATAAGCCTCAATTTCTTCATCTAAATCAAAGAACGAGAACCCAATTTTATCGGCCAACATTTTTCCGATGGTAGTTTTCCATACACAACCAATTCCAACTAAATATATTATCATATAAAAATCGTGATCATTTCTGAATTATTGATTAAAACACCAATGCTTTAGGTTGGTGTATTGGGTCCCTATGTGAATCGAATACCCCAGATGAATAAGGTAATTGGAAACGCTGCGATGTTTGCAAAGAAAACAAGTTGCGCTAGCAAGAACCCCTAAGCCAAGAAAAAAAGTAAACGAGCAAAAAAATTAAGAGATCTTATTTGATGGTCTGGCACATGGCTATTTGCTGAAACGTTAAGGAATGGTTTTTCAAAAGTCTGTAAAAGCACCTTTACCATAATGCCAATAAAGAACATGCATATCCAAGCAATCAACATATCGGCTGAAATTTCAAAAGACCTTCCAATAAACAGCGTGAGAAATATCCATGATATTATCGAAACAATACTTACTATTTTCATAGGTTGAAGAGTTTTGTTTTTTATTTATTTGGGTAAATAAAAAACACCAAATTACCCAAAAAAAGGTATCCTAACTATTCCGATTACTGGATGTGATTTTTATTTGAGTGAAGCTGAACCGAAAAGGTTTAATTTAGCCTGAGATTCGGACCTACTGATCATCCTTTTCATTTATGGTTTCCTGATAATTTTCATGATCTAACCGTTTACATACATCCAACGGGTGGATTTGGTGAATACCAAGGCTTGCCTTTTTTAAGATTCGGGCGTTCCAGATTTGATGTGTATCGAGGGGATGGCAAAAAAGGGGAATGGTTCGTTCAGGCAACCTTTTTTCGTATTCGATGAATTGACCAATCAGCTTTTGATTGAAGTGGTGGTGATAGTTAAATATGTCGGTAAAAAACGCTTTCATTTCCAAATTATCTATATTTCATATCACCCCCTACTTGCTTCCTTTTTTTAAAGGAAATTTAAAGCAATTTTGTTCCTT
>JBBDSB010000363.1:0-6408 GCA_040905205.1 Cyclobacteriaceae bacterium | reverse complement strand
TGAGAAAAACCCAGAGCTGAAAGTTTTATTTCATTTCGATAAAAACCGGGAGTTTGAGAATGAAATCAATGAACTCGAATTGGAGGGTATTCTTGTAGTTAAATTCGATCAAAATTTTTTTAATCTAAAAGTTAAACTTAATAGTGATTGGTTTGACCAAAGGGTTTTTTTGTATTTCCCCTTTGAGTCGCCGCATATAACCGGAAATTACATGGGTTTTCCGTTGATGGATTTGCTGGAAGCCAATAAGGAATTGGTTTTGGATGATGAGGAGGCCTTCCTGGAGGAGTTCGGCTTGGCCCGCTACCAAAGAAATATTGTCAAGAAATACATCAAAGAGCTCAAATACAACAAAATTCAAGAAGTTTGCAGGCCTATTTTAAATCAGGAAACGCTGGATGAGGCAGCCTTACAACAAGGGTTGATTTCAGCTTTTTTAGGATTTAATAAGTATTCGGATTGGTCATTGCTTATTGCTAAATCTCTCATTCTGGCACTTCCTGAAAAGGAAGGAGATTTGAAAAGATTCCAAAAGAAGTTGCATGATAACGGACTAACAGGGGTTTTTTCAAAAAAACTATACAACGCCTTCGGGGAAAGGATGTCAGCTTCTGTCCAAGGGGAATTTCTCAAGGAACTGCTGTTGAAAATCAGGTACAATCAGATCACCTTTTATATTTCGGAACCCCTGAAAGAGGATCCATATGCCCACCTCAAAATAAAGGAAAAGAATATGCTGACTGGAATCAATCAGTTGGTTCAGGAGGCGGTTTTGCATCCTCAGCTAAATGGTAAGTTTCAGGAAGCTCTCGATTGGGCGGGACAAATGATCAAGGGTGAAAAGATCATTCAGCTATATGGCCTGGAGGCAGAATATGGTTATTTGACTGAAGCCATGACTTGGGAGATCTTACTGGCTCAAATGGAGATCATAGACTTTAATCCCCAGTCTGCCATAAGGAAAATTGAACGGGTATTGAGTCTCCGGGAGATCCCGGAAGGAATCAAGTCAGTCGCCAAGCTATTGATACAATCTGCCAGCATGATCGCTGAAATCAATCAGATACCATCATATACCTTGAACACCCCCGGAGAGTACATCCACGGATATGTTTCCAATTGGAGAAAAGTCGATTATTTTTATCGTAAAGCCATTTTGGCCTACAGAGCGGTAGACAAAGTGGATGAGAAGTTTGATTTGGATGGGCTATATTCCCTAATCAACAAACGGTATGACAGTCATCTTGAAAAAATCAATAGGGAATGGTTAACCTGCCTGGCTGATTTCCGGTTTGATTTCAAAAGTTTGAAAGTACCTAAGCAGTTTGATTTTTATAAGAACTATGTTGAACCTTCTGAGGTCAAATCTGTGGTTATTATTTCTGATGGACTAAGGTATGAAGCTGCTGAGGAGTTACTGGGATTGATGCATTCCGATGACAAAAATGTTGCAGAATTGGAATATCAACTTGCTTCCATACCATCAAAGACAAGCGTGGGGATGGCACAGTTGCTACCTGCAAACGAAAGGATTTTTAATGATGGTAAGATCACGATTAACGGAATCTCTACCGAAGGAGTGGATAACAGGCAGTCTATTTTAAGGCTGGTAAAAGATCAAGCAATCGCTATTCAATATAGTCAGGTGGAAAAAATGACCCTAAGGGAAGCCAGGGAGATATTCAAGGCTCCATTGGTATATGTCTATCACGATGTCATAGATGCCACTGGGGATAAAAAGTCCAGTGAGAGAAGAACGTTCAAAGCTGTAGAGGAAGCACTTCAGGAACTGGCTAAGTTTGCCAATAGGATACATCACACTTTTAATGTAACCAAAGTATTTATAACGGCAGATCATGGGTTTATTTACAATGACCAGGAAATAGTGGAAAAGGATAAAGAATCCGGTTCAGGAAAAGAATCAATAGCCTCGCACAATAGGTATGAGCTGATTAAAAGCCCTACTGATGCTAAACTGGGATATTGTATCCCTTTAACTAAAACAACAGTCTTTGAAGATGCCAAATCCTACCACGTATTAATCCCCGAATCAACTAATAGATACAAAAAACAAGGAATTGGCCATCAGTTTGTTCATGGCGGTGGTAGTCTTCAGGAGTTGATTGTACCTGTCATCAACAGCTATAGAAAAACCCTGTCCATTGCCAAAAAAGTAAAGCCAATCATTACCAACGAAGCGCAATTGAAAATCGTTTCCAATGTATTGCGTGTGAACCTGATTCAGGAAAAGAAAGTATCCAGAAATGAGAAGGAGGTTAAAGTTTCCATAGGTTTGTACAAGGACATTCAGCTTGTCAGCAACGAGATTAGTCTTGAGTTGAATTCGGTATCCGAATCTCCCTCAGAGCGTATGCACAAGTTAGAACTTGTACTGAGTAGTGCTGCTTCTAAGGAAGTCTTCTTGAAGTTAAAGGTTTTTGATGTGGAAGATAAACTCAACCCATTGATAGTGATACGAGTAAGCAATCAAACGTTAATACAGCCGGATTTTTAAACCCATATTCAATCCATGCTTACACCAGAGGAAATAGAATCAATTGTATCTCAAGGCGAGGGCTACAATGCCGAACTTAAAGTGCGATTACCTTCTAAAATCAAAGAGGTCACAGAGGAGGTTTGTGCATTTGCCAACGCTGCCGGTGGGATTTTACTTATTGGTGTGGATGACAATAATGTTATCAAAGGAGCTGAAATTAACAACCAGAAAAGGTCTGCCTTACAAAATTCCCTCAGGGAAATAACCCCTGCTCTTAACTGTAATTTCTACGATGTTTCTGTTAAAGGGAAGACGGTTTGGGTAATAGAAGTTCCGACAGGAACTCAAAAGCCATACACTGTTTCGGGCGCAATATATGTGTGTCAAGGGCCGAATACTCAAAAAATAACCTCTGTTGAGGGGATGCGTGATTTTTTCCAGCAATCAGACAGGATTTATTTTGATGAAGGTCCGTGCCATCAATTTGACAGCTCCAAAGATCTTGACTGGATGGAATTTGCTACGTTCAGAGAAGATGCCGGAATCACTTCTGGTATTCCGGATGAACAAGTTATCAATAACTTGAAGCTAACCCTCCCTGATGGCAGCTTCAAAAATGGCACGGTACTTTTTTTTGGGAAATCTCCTGAATCAATATTTGAAAAAGCCGTTATCCGGTGTTTACTTTTTGATGGACTTACGAAAACTTCGATTCTTGATGATAAGGTTTTTGGTGGGCCTTTAATGCAGCAATACAGGCAGACCATACAATGGATTAAAGGTAAACTCGATGTTCGCTACCAAATCGAAGGAAGTGGTCCAAGGAAGGAAGTTTGGGAGATACCTGAAATAGTATTTAAGGAAGCCATAATTAATGCCCTTTCACACAGGGACTACTATGATAAGGGTGGAAGAACCACAGTTGAGGTATTTGAAGACAGGGTTGAGATATCTAATCCAGGTGGGCTGGTCAGTGCTATCAAACCAAGTGAATTTGGCTTTAAGAGTCATAGCCGAAACCCGTTAATATTTGGTCTTTTTGAGAGAATTGATATGGTAGAACAAGTTGGCTCTGGCATAAGTAGAATAAGGGAAAGTTTGAAGAGTCAAGGATTGGCGGATCCCGAATTTAAGATAGAGGGAATCTTCACTGTCCTCCTAAAAAGGCAGTCAAAAAGTTCGGAGAAAAGTTCGGAGAAAAGTTCGGAGAAAGTGCCTTTAAAGTGGGAGACGTATAAAACGCTTATTAAGGAAAAGGCACCATTTAAAGTAAATAAAAGTCAATGGGAGATCCTAAAAATGATAGCGGGAAATAATCAGGTTACCATTCAGGAAATGGCCGAAAAAGCCGAAATAAGCACCAGGGCTGTCGAGAAGAATCTGGAAAAGTTAAAAACCGGGAAATTACTTGACAGAAAAGGTTCCGATATTAGTGGCTATTGGGAGTTACTTCCAGATTAATTTTTTTTGAGGAATAAAAACAGAAAAGGGAAGCATGGAACTACAGAAAAAGATAATTCAACATTTTGAAGGGAAAGTGGTAAGAAAGGACCTGACCTCAAGGGTAAAGGGAAATGCCGTAGTTCCTACTTATGTATTGGAATATTTACTTGGTCAATATTGTGCCATAAATGATGAGGCAATCATTGAATCCGGTATAGAAAAAGTAAAGGATGTAATCAAAAATAACTATGTCCACCGAAGTGAGGCAGAAATCGTAAAATCCAAAATCCGTCAGGAAGGCCAGTATAAAATCATTGACAAAGTAAATGTGGGTTTAAATGACAAGGCCAATATCTATGAGGCAGAGTTCGCTAACCTGGGTATCAAAAAGGTTCCTATTGCTGATATGATGGTCATGGAGCATAAAAAACTTCTCAGCGGCGGAGGTGTCTGGTCCATATTGACAATGGGATATTCCCACGCTGCAGAAACTGATGTCAGGTGGATCATACAGGATATAAAACCCATACAGATTGCCAATGTCAGGTTGGATGAATACTTAGAAATTAGAAAGGAGTTTACCGCGGATGAATGGCTGGATCTATTAATGCACAGCATTGGTTTAAATCCGGAATTTTTCAATAAAAGAGGAAAGTTGATTCAGGTTTCCCGGTTGATTACTCATGTGGAAAACAACTTTAATTTTATAGAACTGGGACCGAAAGGAACAGGGAAATCACATATTTTTTCAGAACTTTCTCCTCATGGTGTGTTAATTTCCGGAGGAGACGTTTCCAAGGCCAGATTGTTTGTAAATAATACGGGAAATAGAATCGGCCTTGTCGGATATTGGGATGTGGTGGCATTGGATGAATTTGAGCAGGAAAAGGGAGGAAAAAAAGTAGATGGTGACCTGGTTAAGATCATGCAGAACTACATGGCCAACCAATCCTTCAACCGGGGTAAAGAAACTTATCAGGCCACAGCATCCATGGCCTTTGTGGGGAACACAAAACATACCGTTCCTTATATGCTCAAGAATTCCCATCTTTTTGAATCCATTCCAGATGGCTATATAAAAGGTGCATTCCTGGACAGGATGCATATGTACATTCCTGGTTGGGAGGTAAGGATTCTAAAAAGTTCAGTCTTTTCCAGAGACTTTGGATTTATAGTCGACTATTTGGCTGAGGTGTTAAAGGAACTCAGAAAATCAGACTACAGTGGCTTAATGGATCGATTTATAGAATTAGACGGATCCCTGACTACCAGAGATAAAACAGCCATACGGAAGTCGTTTTCTGGTCTTGCTAAGTTGCTATATCCTCATAAGGTAATGACAGAAGCCGAAGTGATTGAATTGCTTGAATTTGCAGTGGAGGGAAGAAAAAGGGTGAAGGACCAGCTGTATATTATAGATGAAACCTTTAGAAACGAAACAGTCTCATTTAAGTACAAAATTAAATCTTCAGGAAAAGAGGAAGAACCAGAGACATTGGAAAAGCTGAATTATCAGGCCCAGCTTCCAAAGAAGGCTCCAATCGTAGCTGAATTAGAAACGGAGAGTGTTAAAGAACAAGGGGAAGAAATCACGTCAACCCCTAAACCCAGCGATGAACCTCTAAAATTAGAACCACATCAAATAAGTCTTAAAGACAACCAAACAGGGATTTCTTATAATAAACTGTTTTCAGATTACCTTAAAGATGCGACCAAAATCCAACTTCAGGATCCATATATTCGCATGTATTATCAATTTAAAAATTTACTCGAATTCTGTTTGATGCTGAGTCAGAATAAACCCCCGGAAGAAGAAATTGACTTACACATCGTTACCTGGAACAATTCCGACTATATGGAGGAATCCATTTCCAATTTTGAGGAACTGCAAGAAAGCGTGGCCGACCTTGGCATTCATTTGACTTATGAGTTTTCCGATGTACACGACAGGTCAATCATGGCAGACAATGGCTGGAGAATAAGCCTGGGCCGAGGATTGGACATCTTTGACCGGGTAGAAGGTAAATTCAATGTTGCTGACCTGGACCAGGAAAAAAGGAAGTGTAAGGCATGTAATATTATTTATTTTAGGTGATAAAAATTTTTTGACCACACAAAAATTGATTTGTAGCCAATATCTAAATTCCTGTTGGTTAACCAGATCTTCAGTGGCGGATATAATTTTGAGGTCAAAGTGCTCAGTTTAAACATTTAGTTTGAATAGGTAATTGAAGTTAAATTATTGATTTAAATCAGGTTTTTATTTATAGGTGATGAATTTAATCAAAATCATGTGAATAAGGACTTGGGCATTTTTACCTGCATCTTAATTTTAAAGGAGAATCGTCTAAATTATATAACAAATGTTGGAATATTTGTTGTTAATGTGTTCAATTGGCCCATTTGGGTTTGTTTTTTTTTAATCAGAGGTGAATTTGTTGAAAAGTCTTGTGGTTCATTAGTTATAT
>JBBDSB010000362.1:0-1091 GCA_040905205.1 Cyclobacteriaceae bacterium | reverse complement strand
ATTTTCAAAAACTCCCTTATAAAAGCAGCATGAGCAGGCCAGGCAGGTGAAGTAACCAGGTTGCCATCTACAAAAGCGCCGTCAACCGGTATTTCCTGAAACTCTCCGCCTGCCAAAGTAACCTCCGGTCCCACCGCTGGATAGGCAGTGAGTTTCCTTCCTTTTACAACACCGGCAGTAGTTAATATCTGTATACCATGGCAAATGGCCGCAACCGGTTTATTTTCAGTAAAAAAGTGTTTTACTACATCGATCACTTTTTCGTCCAACCTCAAATATTCCGGTGCTCTTCCTCCCGCAATTACCAACCCATCATAATCTTCCACCTTCACATCGGCAAAACTGTAATTTAATTTAAAAAGGTGTCCTGGCTTTTCCGTATAGGTCTGATCACCTTCAAAATCGTGAATGGCTGTTTTAACGGTATCGCCCTTTTTCTTGTCCGGGCATACGGCATGAACCGTATAACCAACCATCTCCAGCATTTGGAAAGGAACCATCGTTTCATAATCTTCTGTAAAATCGCCTGTTACGAACAATACTTTTTTCATTTTAGTAGGATTTAATTGTGATTATCAAAGTATATTGTACTGGTCAATGTTGCTTATTACACAAAAACTACTGGGCAAGAATACCTGAGAGGAATATGTGTAAATAAGCAGCAAATTTGAACCAAAGATAATGAAATCATTGCTGATTTATCCCCAAAAAGGGCTTATTTGTAAAGCCCAAATACTGATATCGGGATAATTGTCTTCCAAAAGAAATGTCCCTTTTTTACAATTTTATTTCTTTTCAATGTATTAACTTTACTAAGACACCATTCTTCCACTTAACAAACATTATCATGACTACAGATCAAAGCCGCAAATTTATTCAGGAGTATATTTCCGCTATCTGCAAGGAAAAATCCGAGGCAACCATTGACAGATACGTTTCAGACGAGCATTTAAAAAGCCATATTATCATTTTTGAAGCCAATACCCATAAAATACGCGTGGAGATATTGGATAGGTTTTTTAGAGATTATATTGTCGGTTCCAGTATCAAGTCCGACCTGGTGGATGAGACGCTAAGTAAAATTCTACATA
>JBBDSB010000361.1:0-1091 GCA_040905205.1 Cyclobacteriaceae bacterium | reverse complement strand
TTTGGAGGTTCATTAAAAGCCCAGTGTTTTACATCTCCTTGTCCACCTTGCATAATAAGGCATTTGGCATCATTCCAACTGTTTGCATATTCCGTTGTATCATATTTTGGACAATGTATATTCTCTTCGGGCATCCTTAATTCTTTTTTTATTCTGTTCAGGCATAAATCCCTGAATGTTTTCTCAAATGAAAGGGAATGATCCGTTGAAACTGCCTTACCATCCATTACCCACTCATCCATAAGCCAAAAATGAGCATGTTCTAGAGATAATTCCATTTCATTAACCAGACGAGCAACCAGAGGTAATTGCTCGGTAGGCCCGATAGGGCCACAGATTCCTACCGGATTGTCTTTGGTTGCCTGTTTCCAAGCGTTAATAAATTCAAGCGCTTCAGCTAAATAGAATTCTTCTACTGTCTCATAAAATTTCACTTCAAATCCAGGCCGGGATAATTGCATCATGTCTTCCGCTGTCATTGCAGCAATTTTATCGGCTAAACTTTTATCTAAATCAAGGGTAGTATAATCCCACCAGTCAGGGGCTATAGAACTTGTTTTTCTCATGGCTTTATGATTTTATATTATATTATAATTTACGATTATATGATTTGATAGTGATTTTAAATTAATTTATTAATATTCATCATTATACAAATAACGATTTCCCAATTCTTTTAATGGATCAGCATTCGGACTGCAAAGTCCATAATGCACTCGACGTCGCCAGCCTTCTGCATATTTAAACTTCCCGGACATCCTTCCAACCTCCAGCGAAAAATCTTCCATTGTTTGAAGGTATGAATTCATCTTTTGACTATTTGCCAACCAACTTTGTTGGCTCTCATGAGCCTTTAATGCTTCCATTTTTTTTGCCTGGACAGAGGCATTGTCGATGTAAATCTCGGGAATCACCTTTTGTCCCAAAGGATCAGAAAGTCCATGTGGCAGGGCATGATAAACAGTACAATCATAATTGGATACTGCCTCTGCTTCCGTTTCAAAATTCGGTATACCTCGAACAAATGCAGCCGACACCGCCAGTCTACTGGTATTCATATGATCTTCCATATAATCCGAAGGGGAATGAGT
>JBBDSB010000360.1:0-35997 GCA_040905205.1 Cyclobacteriaceae bacterium | reverse complement strand
CTCGATGAGGCCACTTCCGCCCTGGACTCGGAGACGGAGAAGGAAATACAGGAATATTTCGACCAGCTGAGGGGAAAATACACCATTATCGTCATCGCACACAGGCTGTCCACCATAAAAAATGCCGACATCATCTATCTGCTCAAGGATGGACGGATCCTCAACCACGGCGATTTCGAGTCCCTCACCCAACAATCAAAGGATTTTAAAAAAATGGTGGAACTACAGAACTTTGACAACTGATCCGGATCAGTCCTAATCCGACTTTAAAAACGGATTATTCAAACCATGGAATCTATTAGCAGGATACTAAGGGTGAATTATTGTAAAAACGAATCAACAATCATTTGGAAATTTATTTAAATAAGGTTTTATTCATCATTAATATTAAAATCTTTTAATAGGTTAGACTGGTTGTGGCAGTTGGAAATAAGACCAGTACGCGGTAACGCTGATTTTAAATCCGGCCACATAAAAGGCCAGAGGAAATAGAGTGGCCCAATTTCATATCATCAAATCAACCCCGAAAGGGGACCTAAATTAATTTTATAATTATGAAAAAAATTTCTTTTGACTTGACTTACGAGTACCTACAGGAAATTAGAATGGCCCAGGCCGTGATGGAGTCTGACTTTACCTTGTGTATTCAGCCCTGGCAGGAAATTCGACTCCAGCGACTTAAAGACTTTTTTCCGAGCCGCTACGAATTGATTCAACCTGGGGATCAAATTACCGAAATATCTGATATTCTGATTGCCCACAGGACGGTTACCCCGGAGACCAGAATCGGGGAACTTTCAAGACCGTTGATCCTTCCACATGCTATGCTTGCCTATTGCAGAAAAATGTGGCAGGAAAAAAGAAAATACAAGTATGCATTTATAGGAAAAATTACCAAAGCACGTAAAATATGGATGCAATCCTTTCTGACCTCCAAGGTTAAGGGTTTTATGGGCCTTTCAGGAAAGGTTTTCATCGACTACCGGATTTTTGCGATATTAAGCAAGGTGTTCACAAATTTTGACAGACTTTTAATGACCGATTCTCGAAGAGGAAGGGAGTTTCCGGGAAAAGCTTGGGATGATGCGTATTTCCGGATTCAGGCGCAAGCTGAGTTCATCATTTGTCCTTCAGGAGATGTGGGCTGCCCATGGACCTATCGGTTTTTTGAGGCGATGCTTTGTGGAGCCATACCCATTGTACAATCTGTATCTCCCTGTTATGAACCATTTAAATTTTACACTGCTGACCAAAAACCGGAAGAATTTATTTATGACCAACAGATGGTCGAACACAATTTCAGACAATGTGAAAAACACCTCACCGTTCCCATCAGTGAATTGAATAAGGAATTAACCAACCTATACACCAAAAAGAAAACACCTGAAAATCAGAAGGAAGCTTGAATCAACGGGATAGAAAGCGTGAAAACCGGGGTTCAAAACCCTGGTTTTAATATTTCCTAAAATCCAGAAGATTTTAAAATCTAACTAAAATTACACCAAACAGAAAAAATAAGCGGAAATCCCCTTATATTTTGAATGAAATCAATCTCCAAAAGTTGATAGGTTAATAGGAGGGGGAATTATTTTATAACCCCATTAAGGTAATCGGGGTGATCCTTACGGATTTAGGCCAACCAATTGGCCAATACCTGTTTGAATTCAGGACCTATCCAATTTTTTACCTGGAATCTGCCCATTTGATAGGGATCTCCTTTGCCTTCGATAGGCCTTTGATTGGTGGTAAAAGCTGTCTTGAAACCTTGTGCTTTTAGTTCTTCCTTGGTAAAGTCGTTGTACTTCCCGGAAGGGTAGGCAAAAGCATCAATTGACAGGTTTAACATTGATTCCAGGTATTGTTTATTTTCCATTATTTCCATCTTCTGTTTTTCCTTTGGCAGCAAATGTAAGAGTGGATGACTTACTGTATGGGCTCCGATTGAAAACAAAGGGCTCGCTGAAAGAGATTGGAGTTGGGCTTTTATCATGGAAATGTCTAAGCTGTTTGTTGGCCCTTCATTTATTCCGGCCCACTCCCTAAGTGCTGCCAAAATGGTCTGTTGCTCCTTGTAATCCACCTCCCCCAGAATTTGCCAAAGCATTAAATAAAGTTGGGATCTTAGGCTGGGTGGAGGCATGGAGGCATTCCATAACTTATGTTGCCTTTTTAATTCTTCGGTAAGTACTTTTTCATTTCCAAGATCAAAAGAGAAAAGGGATCCTTTAATATTCAAACTTAATACTTTGGGTAAAGTGGGCGTTTCCAGTAGTATTTGGCCAAGCTCATCCCACCAAAAAACTTTTTGTGTACCAATATGTAGGTTGGAAATGAAAAATGTTGCCGGTAATTCAAAGGCTTCCAACAGTGGTTTTGCATAAAGGTAATTATCCATATAGCCATCATCAAAGGTAATGGCTATGGAGGGTTTCATCATTCTTTTTTCATGGATCATTTCCGAAATTTGAGACAGGGGAACCAATAGACGGCTGCTTTTCAAAATGCTCAATTGCTGTTCAAAATTTTGAGGACTGACGGCTAATTCCCAAGGATCTATAGACGAATTAATGACCCGGTGGTACATTAAAACCAATATGGGTGGATTAGGATTAATAAATTCCCAGGACTTCTTAATCCATTTTTTAATTTCCATTTTTATTTTTCTTTTTGGGCCTTTACCGAAACGATCACTTGCATTTTTGGATCATGGAATTCCAGCATATCCTTATTGATCTCGGGAAGTCCCATGCCATAAAGAAAAGCGGAAGCCACATACACATTCCCGAAAGTGTTGATTTCACAAAGTTCAGGGGCAAAACAGGCAGCAAGGATTTTTTTCATGGCCAAGCCTGTAAAGGACCAATACCAGGTGTTTCCCCATTCGCCATAATCTATAGGAGTGATCCCCGGAACTGTCAACAACAAAGTACCTCCGGGTTTTAATATTCTATAACAGGTATCGATCACTGACTTATAATCATAGACCAAATGGAGGGTTTGAGTCAATATGATACAATCAAAACTATTATCCGGAATTTGAGGGGCATTGCTCAGGTCTCCGATGATTGTAGCCAGCGGGTTATTGTCATTTACATGTAGAATTTCACTCTGTTTTACCTTTCCTTTACCAAATCTGAGGGTATACTCATTATCTCCGATTTCAAGCACCCTCCCATGGATATCTTCTGAGACATCATCCAAAAAATTTTCGATGTAATACCGGTCAATTGGTCCACCTCTATCATAGCCAAAGTTTTTGCTAAATGGCGTTAAACGGTTGAAATCGCCAGGTTTAACTTGGTTTTTAGGTGGAATAAACTGTTTCTTCAGTCCCAAATTAAATAAAAGCCGTTTGCCTATCCTAGGGGTCATCTTTTCTAAAAACTGATTTTGACTGATCTTTCTCATAAACTGTTTAGTAATAATTTTATAAAATAATTTGCCATTATAGGATTTTAAAAAATACAATGAATCTCTTGGAGGGTTTGGGGAGGATTTTAAATGTTTGTACAAAAGCTTTATATAAAACCTTTTGACATTATTCATACCCTCCCCTAAAGCCAAAATTTTCTCCTTGGAGGACAAGTTTTCTTTCTGCCTTTCCAAAACTTGTAAAATTGTTGTCAGCATCATGGGATTATTATTGGACATATTTTCGCCATGCTTTCTATAATTCGTTAAAATTTCTCCATGATGGCCAATAGGAAATCTCCGGGCTATTTTTAGATACACATCATAGTCTTCACAGGCTTTTAATGAGGTATCAAACAATATTTCATCAAAAACATGTCTTCTGAACATAACTGCGGCGATCATGCCGATGTAATTCCTTTTCAGAAGAGTTAGATAATGATCTGAATGGACAATATCACTGACTACCTTTACCTTGCTTTTATCTTTGGTGCTTACCTGATGGCCTCCGGACACAAAAGCCATTTCCGGTTCCTTGAGCAAATGACCAATATTGCAATTAATCGCATCTTCAAACAATAAATCATCTGCATCCAAAAAAACCAAAAATCCTCCCTTGCTGCGCTTTATTCCTGTATTTCTGGCTGAAGACAATCCCTGATTTTCCTGGTAAATGTATTTTACATTAGGATAAAGTTGCGCCACTTCTGGGGTATTATCGGTAGATCCATCATCCACCACAATAATTTCAATAGCTTGATAGGTTTGTTTTAAACAACTTTCAATGGCATCGGAGAGGTACGCTCCATGATTATAACAAGGAATAATAATGGAAACCACTTGTAAATTCAATTCAGAAAAGTTGTCATTAATATCCATATTGAAATTTGTTAAAAATGATAAATAGCATTTTATACTACCGTTTTTTCTGTCCTGACCTTGACAGCAATTTTCGTAAAAATTTGGATATCCTATTTTTTTGGCTGCGGTAATTGGATATCAGTCTGTAAAAAGCAGGATATTTAAACGGGAATTGAGTACTTTTCAATAGATTTCTTAATTCCCTATTTTCCGGGGCATTTTCTTTAATGTACCTGTCCATCCATTCCAAAAAATACTTCCTGTGCATATGATAGGTGCCATGAGCATGAGAAACATTTACGAGAGAACCTTCTCTCTGCCGGTAGAGGTTATTGCAATTTGAAGAGATATACACGTTTTCATGAAGATAAAATTTTGTCAAAAAAACCTGATCTTCATACATGCCTTTAAAATTTTCATCAAAACAACCATGTTTTTCCAATGTTTTTTTATCCACCAATACCCCACACATACAGGGTGCTGCCCCCAACCCCAAAGGATATAGTTTAAAAATTAAATCTGGATGTCCATAAAGTTGATCTTGATCGGTCCCTACTGCAATAATTTGATCTTCGGCCTCTAAATCATCCCAACTTTTCCAGTAAAAAGTAGCTTCACAATACATAGGGGTTGAATGTTTTAACATAGTGTTGATACCAGTAGTCAAAAAACCAGGTAACCAAACATCATCCCCATCCAAAAACGCAATAATTTCTCCTTCAGCAAGTCCAATTGCATAATTTCTGCTCGCGCTTAATCCTCTATTGGCATGGTCCTTATGATCATGATATTTTATCTTCGAATATTCTGCAGCAAAAGATATTGCTATGTCGGTACTTTTATCGGATGACCCATCGTCAATCAAAATCAATTCCCAATGAATATATTGCTGTCTTAAAACACTTTCAACCGCCTCTGTCAGAAATTTCTCCTCATTCAAAAAACAAGTAATCACTGATACCAGAGGCGTATTACTTTTCGGTTCTTCCCTTCCCCTTTTCAATTCATGGGTATTTCCTATCAACATTTTTTAATGAGTTTAATAACTATTTATATTAATTTGACCTATGGGTTCTGTATTCCATTCAAATTTTGGACGAACCACCCCACCAATATGGTCAGTGTACTCTTTTCGCATATTGCCGGAATCCACAATTGTGAAAGTCACTGCTTCCTCAATAAAAATGATACTGGTAGAAGCTTCTCTATTGATAATTGCATTTATATAATATCCCCCTTCGTTTAAAAAATAACCGGGGAATTTCACTCTGGATCGATAAATCCCAACTGGCAAAACCCTATCGGAATAGACATCCATATTTAAGGTAGTGGATGCCCAGTTCCCAGTAGACAAAACCAGTACACCACTTTCGGTAAATAACTGGATATTGCTTGTGAGATGATTTCCTTCTTGTTGAGTCAGGTATTCAATTTCCACATAAAAATCATCGGCATCATTAAATATATTACAGACTCGATCGTTTTGATCCAACACCCTTACAGCTGTTATTCTGACCCCGTAATTTTCAGCCTCACCTTCCCTATGCCCGCATACCAACTCTGCCTTAGTTTTATTATAGGCAATTTGACTATAGGTAGCAATGGTTTCATATGTAGGTCCGTCCGTAAATAATTTACCTGATTTCAATAAAATCGCCCTGCTGCAGAGTGCTTGTACCGCACCCATATTATGGCTGACAAAAAGAATGGTCCTTCCTTCCCTACTCACTTGATTCATTTTTCCCAAACATTTTTTCTGAAATTCGGCATCTCCAACAGCCAAAACTTCATCCACGATCAGAATCTCAGGTTCCAGATGGGCGGCAACGGCAAATGCTAAGCGAACATGCATCCCACTACTATATCGTTTTACAGGGGTATCAATGTGTTTTTCCACTCCTGAAAAGCTAATAATTTCATCGATTTTCTTTCTAATTTCTGCTTTGGTCATTCCCAATATCGCCCCATTTAGAAAAATATTTTCTCTTCCTGTAAGTTCAGGGTGAAATCCTGTCCCCACCTCCAATAAACTGGCTATCCGGCCCTTCACCTTCACCATACCTGAAGTTGGGGTAGTAACCCTGGAAAGGATCTTTAGAAGGGTAGACTTCCCTGCTCCATTTTTACCGATTATTCCGAGAACTTCACCTTCTTTGACTTCAAAATCCAAATCCTGAAGTGCCCAAAAATCCCCATATTTGGAATGACTGGAACTTCCGGGTTCAATGGTTTCGAAAGGATCTTCTTTCCCTCTGATTTTTGCCCACCATTGGTTTAAATCCTGACTGAGTCTGCCTGTTCCAATAACACCCAACCTGTATTTTTTTCCCAAACCTTCAACACTTATTACTGTTTCTGACATATAACTGAATTAAACGACATCCATAAAACTTTTTTCAACCCTATTGAACAATAAGACTCCTGCAAAAAGAGAAAGTAGGGTAAATAAAACACTATAAAACAAATACCAAATGTTGAATTCACCCACTCCTAATAGGGAATACCTAAAAACTTCTATAATAGGTGTCAACGGGTTGGCCAGTATAAAAATCCTGTATTTTCCCTCAAAAAAAGAAAGGGGATAAATAACCGGTGTAGCATACATTAGTAGTTGGGTCCCAAAAGAAACCAGGTGAACCAAATCTTTATATTTAGTGGTCAAAGAAGATATGATAATTCCAAAACCCAATCCCAATGCTGCCACCAATAACAATAAAAACGGGATGAAAACCAGGTAAACATTCAACTGAATATTTACATCCATAAACCAATGAAAATACCCAATGAGCATCAGTAAGAGCCCCAACTGGATTCCAAAACCAATCAAAGCAGAAACGACATTGGATAGAGGCATAATCAACCTTGGGAAATAAACCTTTCCAAAAATGCCAGCATTGGCAGTAAACGTTACGGAAGTTTTATTTAAGCAGGAAGAGAAATAGTTCCATATCACCAAACCGGATAAATAAAACAAAGCAGGAGGAGCACTGTCGGTAGGGATATTAGCTACCTTATCAAATACCACAATAAACATAAATGTGGTAAGCAAGGGCTGCACAACAAACCATAAAGGGCCAAGAATGGTCTGTTTATAGACAGAAATAAAATCCCTTTTCACAAACATCAACAGTAAATCCCGGTAAGTCCAAAGATCGTGTAGATGGAGATCAAACCATGAGGTTTTAGGTTTTATAACTAAAGTCCAATTTTTCATTTTCTTTTGTTGATCAATCTGTAAATAATTTTTGCCATACTTAATGGGCATAATTCCATAAATTCTAAGCAGCAGATGAGCCAAAAATTAGAAGATTTGAATTCAGGACATTTTCAATTTTTTGCGAAAATTACCATAGATACTCACTTTGTCATTTTTGATATTGAAAAATACTTTGAGGTAAAATTTAATCAGCATGTAATACAGATAAGGATTCCGAGATTTAAAACTCAAAGCCAACATGACCAATTCCTCTGCTTTTTTTCTGTCATTAGTTTGTTTCCAAATTGTATTTGCCCTTTTAATGCAAGTAATCCCACACGCTCTTTTTTGATCTTCCATTATGTGTTTCATGTTATCTGGGAGGTGGTTTTCAATATTAATAATGGTAGCAGCAAGATCCCTGGCATTCTGCCCCGTTTCCTTTTTGGGACAGGATATGGATCCTTCATGTCGTCTATAATCGGCCAATAAAGCAGGCGTATAGGCAATCGGATAATTTTTGGCAATCCTCACCCACATTTCCCAATCCTCACCGAAAACAACTCCATAGAAACCTCCTAATTTTTCATAAACTTCCCGTTTTACGACAGTTGCCACATATTGAGTAGGTTGTTCGCTTGCCATTATGGATAAACCATCATTTAATATTCCCTCATGGCTACTATTAAATTTGCCCTCCTTCTTCACTTTACCGTTTTCATCGATCGAATGGTAGCGACAAAAGGATGCACCGGCTTCAGGATAAGTTTGGAACATTTGTGAAAACTTTTTATAAAATCCCATTTTAACCCGGTCATCCCCATGAAGTATATGGACGAGTTCTCCCCGGGACCTGTTGATACAGGTTTCAAAATTTCTTAAACTTCCCACATTTTTTTGTTGCCTGTAATAATTCACCCTGCCATGTCCAATTTCTCTGACCATTGTCTCCACATCCGCGTCAGTACTATAATCATCAATCACCTCAATTTGCATCAAGTCTTCACCCATATCCTGCATCAACACACTATTTAATGCATCCAGCAATAATTCTGAACAATTAAAAACGGGAATCATTACAGACAAAAGCGGTCTTTTGATATGATTTAAAACAGGTTTGATTTTGGGGGGTGATAAAGGTATTCGTTCCATTTAGAAAAAACTTTTAAGGTACTATTAGTCTATTTTAGGTGGACAATCCGTAAATGATAAAACCCCTTTTTCCAAGGATTACCCGATTCAAATCCATCATTTAGAATGATAAAAAAATTTCATTTCAAAAATTCGGTGGATTCTTTCTCCTGGTAATCTTAAAATCAAGCGCTTCCTCATCCCTGTCCGCTTTTGCCATTAAGGCAAATTATTATATTTGAAATGCAACAAAATTAACCATGAATACAAAGCATAAAATTGGAATTGTACCGTGGAATTAAACTGCTCAAAAATATAGAATTTTATATTTATATACAAGAAATATACATAAAAATACTTTTCAAATAATTTTTTTTGTATTTCATAAATTTTTTTTTTGTGAGTAAAAAGTACATTATCCAATAAAAAAAGTGATTTAATTAATATTATATTAATCATTTAGCCAATAAAAGATGAAAAATTTTCCTTTTAAAGAAAATCAAAATAAAAATGTATAATTGGCTATTTTAATCGGTGATATCCCAAATTCCAGTGCATGGTGCTTCTAATTTATTTTATGAAGATCCAACCCATCCAATTTTTATTTCAATTTGACAGGAGGAGATTATTTTATGTTAATATTAAAGACCCAACCCACAAAATGAGAAGGGAAACAGGGAAAAAGTACCAGCCCTTATGGCAGGCAAGAAGATCTTGGCCGACCGACTGAATGGTTATAATTTCAATGAAAAAAATATTCAATGAACTAATTTTTCGAAAAATTAAATGGCGGCAGATCACGGAAAAAACGAGGTAAACGTTTACAAACGCTTACAAATGGTTTTAAACGAAAAATAACCGAATAATTTTTGGTCTTACCCCCAACTTTGTCATGTTCCTTTTAGGCAAATGGCCTGAAGATATTTTCAACTAAAACCAATATATCATGAACGCGATTAAAAACAAAGTACAGTTGATCGGCCGCTTGGGCGCTAAAGCAGATTTCAAAACCGTAAATGGGAATACACCCATGGTGAGGTTTAACCTGGCCACTAATGAATCTTACAAAAACAGTAAGGGAGAAAAAGTGGAGGACACCTATTGGCACAGCCTGGTGGCTTTCGGTAAACCGGCAGAAATCATCAACAAGTACACGGATAAAGGGTCCGAAATCTGTGTACAGGGCAAATTGGTAAACCGGTCCTATGAAGACAAAGAAGGCCAGAAAAAATACATCACGGAGGTGCAGGTAAATGATGTTCTCCTGATGGGGGAAAAGGTGAATTCCTAGAAATGATTCGGATACCCAATCCAAAAAGCAATTTTATTAGGCAAATCATTCATTCCTAAATCTTCGGGATGGACAATGGTCAACTGAATTTAAGTGATTTAACCAAGTGATTATTTAAACTTATTTTTTAATTTTAATCTAATTTTTAACAAATGATCGGCGGAGACTGGGTACCTCCGCCGATTTTTATATCCCTTTCTTTAGTTCCACACATTGAATAAAACAAACTGGGAACATCATATGCCCCTCCGGCTGGTTTAAATTGGATAAAATTTTCAATTTTTATTGTATTTATCCGTATGTTGACTGACCCAAGAAGGCAAATTGATGAACTGAGTTCGATTATAAAACTGTACAAATTATAGTGCTAATCCTTTCCTAAGAAAATGGGTAATTATATGATAACGCAAACCATATAAGAATCAACCTAAATCTCATTTTTAGCGACTCCCCCTTTCAAGGGGGCTAGAGCCTGTCCCGATTTTTTTTCGGGAGGGATTCCAACGGGAATATCAACTTATAACGCATAGATATTTGGGACGTTTGCGAAAAAATCCCCCATACCCCCTTATTAAGGGGGATTTGCCTCATTTGCTTTTTCTGTGTCTATTTTAAAGAGGTGACTGACTGGCAAAATATACTTCATCTAGAATCGAACTCAGGTTATTAACGTGAGTTCAAGGTAAGAACGTCTTGAAAATCCGGCTATTTCGTCAAGCGACCCCTTATTTGTGGGTTATCGGAATGCTTTTTCATGCAAAATTGTGGCCAAACGGGTTCTGCAAAACATGAGTTCCTTACAAACAATTCCTACTTTAACCCAAAATCCCTATTTACCGGAATGGTTACCACTGTTGGTGAATCTCAGCCTTAAAATAATCATCATAAATGGCTTGAACGCATTGCATCTGTTCATCAGTAAGTGGTGGAATTTCAGCAGCCTTCACATTAGATCTGACTTGTTCCAGCTTCGAAGCACCCGGGATTACCGTTGATACTTCCGGAAACATAAGTATCCATCTAATGGCGAGGGCAGCCAGGGATTCATTTCCTTTAAATACTTCCTTCAACGCTTCTACTGCCTGGATGCCTTTTTGGTAATCAACCCCCGAAAAGGTTTCTCCTTTATCAAAAGCTTCACCGTTTCTATTAAAAGTCCGGTGGTCTTCGGGATGAAAGGCAGTTTGAGGACCCATTTTACCTGTAAGCAAACCGCTGGCCAGGGGCACTCTAGCAATGATCCCACAATTGTTTTCCTTTGCATTGGAGAAAAATTCTTCTGAAGGTTTAATTCTGAACATGTTAAATATAATCTGAACGGTGGTGACATTTTCGTATTGAAGTGCCCGAATGCCCTCACTTACCTTTTCCACACTGACTCCCAAATGCCGAATTTTCCCTTCTTCCTTTAGCCTTTGGAAAAGGCCAAAAATCTCAGGTCTTTCATAAATTTCTGTGGGAGGACAATGCAATTGAATAAGATCTATGGTTTCCAAATCCATATTTTTCAAACTGCTTTCCACAAATTTTCGCAGCACCTCTGGCTGATACCCTTTGTTTACATGCGGTTGGATTTGCCTCCCGCATTTTGTGGCAACATATACCTTTTCCTTTCTGGATTTGACAGCCTTTCCTACTGCGGCTTCACTTAATCCTGCATCATATACATCCGCCGTATCAATAAAATTGATTCCAAGATCAATGGCTTCATGGATAATTTTATCTGCAGTTTTTTGGTTAAAGCTCCCGCCCCAACCTCCACCAACCTGCCAGGTACCCAAAGATACCTCCGATACCTGCATTCCTGTTTTTCCAAGTTTTCTATAATTCATAATTATTGAAGGGGGTTTAATTATTAATTTATAAATATTTACCTTTAAGTCCTAGTAGAATAGAGCCTAAGGATTATATAAAATGGATCGCTCATTTCTTAAGGGTTAATAAAATGAGTAGAGATGATAATTTTTAAAACCATTAATCAAAAATAAAGCATTATGATCGTTCATCAAGTATTTTTCTGGCTCCACGATCCGGAAAAAGACCTCAAAGCCGTAATGGAAGGCTGCAGGAAAATTTCATCCACCAATACCGTAAAGGATTTCCATGTCGGGGTACCTGCCAAGACCTCCCCCAGAGAGGTCGTAGACCTGAGTTTTCATCTCTCCCTTACGGTGTATTTTAATACCATAAAAGAACATGACCTTTATCAGGAGGATCCCATCCACCAGGCATTCATAGCCGAACACAAAGACAAATGGAAAGCAGTGAAAGTCTATGATTTTGAGGTTTAAAATATTTTCTTCCCTTCCAGAAGGGAGTAGGTAAGGCGCTTTTGAAGGCACCTTTTTTAATTTTAATCTTTTTTTACCTTCGTGATGACCAGGTTATGGTTAGTATAAATACAAATATCCGCAGCAATGGTAAGACTTTCTTTGACCATCTCCTCAGCAGTTAATTGGGGGGCATATTTTTTTAATGCTCTGGCAGCAGACTGGGCATACATGCTTCCGGAACCAATCGTAGCTATTCCCAAATCAGGTTCTAATACATCCCCTGTTCCTGAGATAATCAACACATCTTCTGCATCCGCCACGATCATCATGGCTTCCAACTTACTTAACATGCGGTCCGTCCTCCACTCTTTGGCCAACTCCACGGCTGCACGTTTAACATTATTGCTGTAAGCGCCTAATTTTTCCTCAAACTTTTCCAGTAAGGTAAACGCGTCCGCTGTTGAACCAGCAAATCCGGTCACAATTTTTCCCCCTTGTAGTTTTCTGACTTTATTGACACTGCTTTTGGCAATTGTATTGCCCATGGTAGCCTGGCCATCTGCTCCTATGGCCACTTCATCACCATGCTTGATGGCTACTACCGTCGTAGATCTCAATTTTTCCATTCTTGGATTTTATGGTTTTACCCTTCTTTTTATTCCCACACTGCTCAATAACCGTACTAAAAGCAAAAAGTCCTATATCCAGGACTTTTTGACAGTAAGCATTTCATATTGAATCATATCAATAATCTGACCGGATCTTCCAACAGATTTTTCACGGTCTGTAAAAAAGCAGAGCCGATGGCCCCATCCACCACCCTATGGTCACAAGATAAGGTTACCTTCATCAGATTTCCGATTTTCATTTCACCTTCTTTAACAATCACGGTTTCTTTTATACCCCCAATGGCCAGGATGCAGGCATCTGGCGGATTGATAATGGCGGTGAATTCATCTATTCCGAACATGCCCAAATTAGAAACTGTAAAGGTGTTTCCCTCCCAATCTTTGGGCTGAAGTTCTTTGTTTTTGGCTTTTCCCGCAAGGGTTTTGGCCTCTTTGGATATCTGAGAAAGTGACTTGCTATCCGCAAAGCGAATTACAGGTACCAATAATCCTTCTTCCACAGCTACGGCCATTCCAATGTGGACATGATCATTGTATCGGATTTTATCTCCAAGCCAGGCGGTATTCACTTTGGGATTTTGCTTTAATGAGGCTGCTACGGCCTTGATGACCATGTCATTGAAGGAAATTTTGACAGGGGCCACTTCATTCATGCTTTTCCTGGCTTCAATGGCCTTATCCATGTTGATTTCCATGGTAAGGTAAAAATGTGGCGCTGTGAATTTGCTTTCAGCAAGCCTCTTGGCAATTACTTTTCGCATTTGAGAAACCTTCTCTTCTCTGAAAGATTCCTGCCCTAAGGTTGCTCCGGAGGCAGATGGAGCAGCAGTAGCCTGGGTTGCTTTTGAGGGGTCAAAATTCTCTATATCCTTTTTAATGATCCGTCCCCCATCTCCGGAACCCTTTACCGCTGCAATATCAATCCCCTTATCCTTTGCCATTTTTTTAGCAAGGGGAGAAGCTTTTACTCTGCCATTTTCGGTACCGGAGGAGCTTGTGGAAGTCTCTTCTTGTGCATCCTTTGCCGGAGCCTCCTTATTTTCTTCCTCTTTCTTTTCAGGTTGAGTGCCTGAACTTCCCGACTGCTCTTCGGGTTTTTGTTCATGGGCCTTCAGAAGCTTTTCATAGTCGGCCCCTTTTTCCCCGATAATGGCAATGACCCCGTCTACTTCTATGGAATCGCCTTCTTTCACCCCTATGTATAAAAGGATTCCATCTTCATAGGATTCTAACTCCATGGTTGCTTTATCCGTTTCTACCTCTGCCAGCACATCACCTGATTTCACCTCATCCCCCTCCTTTTTCAACCATCCTGCGATGGTTCCTTCCTCCATGGTATCACTCATCTTGGGCATGGTAATGAGGGTGGCTTTGATATCGGAAGTGTCTATGGCCTCCTTCTTTTCAGTTTTCTCCTCAGGCTTCTTGTCTTCTTTTTCGGGTTTCTCTTCCGGTTGATCAGATTTTTCACCTTTGGAACTTTCACCGCCGCCAGATTTAATATCTTTCAATAAATCATCTATATTTTCACCTTTTTCTCCCAAAATGGCAATGACCCCGTTTACGGGTACAGCATCTTTTTCCTCCACACCTATGTGAAGCAAGATGCCTTCTTCATAGGATTCCAATTCCATGGTCGCTTTATCTGTCTCCACCTCTGCCAGTATGTCCCCCGGCTTCACTTCATCCCCCACCTTTTTTAACCATTGTGCGATTACCCCTTCTTCCATGGTATCGCTCATTTTGGGCATTCGTATTATTTCGGCCATAAGTTAATTAGTTCGAATACATATTTTCAGCAATCCAAAAATAGTTCTTAAAATATGTTTATTCAAATTTAATAATAGTATTTTCACGTATATAAAAGAAGAAAACATTTGGCTACATTCTATGCCCATCATTGAGAACCCCCAATACAGTCATCCGCATCTGATGTTCAATGGGCATATGCAGACCCTTTTTCCGGCTGTTTTTAGAAATCCAAAAAGACTAAGGTTTGACAGAGAAAGGATTAGCACCCCAGACGGGGATTTTCTGGATTTAGATTGGCTTTCGGCAGGCCGGAACAAATTGGTGATCATCAGTCATGGACTGGAGGGAAACAGTCAAAGACCTTACATGGCAGGAATGGCGAAAGTTTTTTTTGATAAGGGTTATGATGTGTTGAATTGGAACTTCCGGGGTTGCGGCGGAGAGATAAACAAAAAGCCTGTATTTTATCACTCGGGGGCAAGCTACGACCTGGCTGCCGTGGTTTCCCATGCTCAAAGGAAATACCAAAACTTATACTTAATCGGATTCAGCCTGGGAGGCAACCTCACGCTTAAATACCTGGGAGAAAACCATGGCAAACAACAAGAAAAAATCCGCAAAGCGGTTACTGTTTCTGTTCCTTTGGATTTAGGAGGTTCTTCTGATCTTATCTCGAAATGGGAAAACCGCCTGTATTCCCTTAATTTTTTGATTTCACTGAAACAAAAAATCAGACAAAAAGCCCTGATTTTTCCCGAATTGATAGATGTGGAAAAATTAAAGACCATCCATACTTTAAGGGCTTTTGATGATCAATATACCGCTCCGTTACATGGATTTGTCGATGCGGAAGATTACTATAGACAATCTTCTTCTTTGTATTTCCTGGACAAAATCAAAATTCCCACCTTGATCATCAACGCAGAAAACGACCCCTTTTTGAGCAAAACCTGTTACCCCAAAACCCTGGGAAACCAAATGGAATTGGTATATATGGAGTTTCCAAAAAACGGAGGGCATGTAGGATTCAGTCCCAGAACCCGAAAAGAAAGGTATTGGTCTGAAAAAAGGGCCTTGGAATTTATTGAAATGGAAAATTACCGTTAAATTCGTGTTAAAGTATAAGATATATGTGTGGAAGATATTCCCTTGCCAAAAGTAAAGTTGACCTGGAAAACAGATTTGAAGCCGAAATGCTTGAACCCTTCTTCCCCAGGTACAATATTGCCCCATCCCAACTTATACCCATCATCACTTCTGACAGTCCCAAAGGATTTTCACATTTTTATTGGGGTACTACTCCGGGATTTGCCAAAAACAAACCGGTTGCCAGCAAACTTATTAACGCCAGATCCGAAACAATTACAGAAAAAGCCACTTTTAAAAATGCCTTTAAAAAAAAACGTTGTTTAGTACCGGCAGATGGTTTTTATGAATGGAAGAAAATTGGTAAAAAAACCAAAATCCCCTACCGGTTTGTTCAACACGGAGAAAATTTATTTGCATTTGCCGGAATATGGGATGAATACGAAACAGAAAAAGGGGAAATTGAGCATACATTTTTAATATTAACCACCAGCCCTAATAAATTGACAGCGGAAATCCATGACAGAATGCCTGTCATCTTAAGAAAGGAAAACGAATTAACCTGGTTGGATCCGGAGGCAACAGAAGCCGAACTGTTGGGGTTTTTAAAACCCTACCCTGATGAAGAAATGATGTCCTATACCGTATCGCCCATGGTGAACCATGTGGCCAATGACTCCCCTTTCCTAATCAGGAAGACCTTACCAATGGATCAATTTGGAAATTACACTTTATTTGGATAATGAAGCAAATAAAAATTCTCGACCTTCAATTTCAGGGGGCAAAACAAACCATTGCCAGCTTCTTGATTTTGGGAAGTGATGGACCTGTATTGATAGAAACCGGGCCTGAAAGTACCTGGTCTCAACTAAAACAGGAAATTGGCCGGCACGGGTTTAAACCGGAAGACATCAAACAGGTTCTTTTGACCCACATTCATTTTGATCATGCCGGTGCCGCTTGGAAATTGGCTGATTGCGGCGCTGATATATATGTCCATCCCCTTGGACTCCCCCACCTTGCGGATCCTTCAAAATTATGGGATTCAGCTGAAAGAATTTATGGTGATGAGATGCAAAAATTATGGGGAAAAATGGCTCCCATATCCAAAAGACGGCTTCATCCCTGTATAGATGAAAGGGTTTTGGAATTTGGTGACCTAAAATTCAAGGCCATGCATACCCCCGGTCATGCTGTCCACCACATTGCCTGGGCATATGAGGACAGCATTTTTACCGGGGACGTTGGGGGCGTAAAAATAGATAATGGGCCGGTAGTCCCACCCTGCCCCCCACCTGACATTCACCTTGAAAACTGGAAAAAATCAATTCGAAAAATACTGGATGCTCAACCTGAAACCTTATATTTAACCCATTTTGGTAAAATTGACAAGCCTGTTGCCCATTTCCAATCGCTGGAAATAATCATGGAAGACTGGGCCATGTGGATTAAAAAGCACTATGATTTGAAAACCCCTGCCGAAGAAGTCATTCCCCAATTTATGGCCTATACCGAAATTCAGATGAAAAAAGAGGGCGTGGATCCCCAATTGAATGCACTTTACGAATATGCCAATCCAAGTTGGATGTCAGTAAATGGCCTTTTGAGGTATTGGAAACTTAAAGAACAGGGTAGAATTTAAAATCCATCGAAATGAAAAAATCCAAAATAATAGGAACAGGTCATTTTTTGCCGGATAAAATTGTCACCAATGATGAGCTTTCTACCTTCATTGATACCAACCATGAATGGATAGTGGAAAGGACGGGAATAGAACAGCGGCGATGGTTTACCCCCGGCAAAGATACCGTTACAAGCATGTCAAAAGCGGCTTCAGAAATGGCTATCTCCAGGGCTGAAATCAAGGTAAAAGATATTGATTTCATCATCTTTGCCACCATTACACCGGATTATTTTATACCAGGCAACGGTGTCTTGCTCCAAAGGGAATTGGGCCTTCAGGGAATCGGGGCCCTGGATATAAGAAATGCCTGTTCAGGTTTTATTTATGCGCTTTCTGTGGCAGATCAATTTATTAAGACAGGAATGTATAAAACCATCCTTGTTGTAGGCGCCGAAATCCAATCTTCCGCCCTGGATAAAAGTGATGCCGGTAGATCCAGTGCGGTTATTTTTGCCGATGGTGCAGGTGCGGTAATCGTTCAGGCTTCTGAGCCGGGAGAAAGGGGGATTCTTTCCACCCACCTTCATGCAGACGGGGATTATGCAGAAGAACTTTATGTCAAGGATCCGGGCAGCAGCCGGGAAGTAAGGGTTTCCCAGGAGCTGATAGACAGTGGCTCCTTCAATTTATCCATGAATGGCAATGCTGTTTTCAAACATGCCGTGGTGAAGTTTTATGATGTTATCCAGGAGGCTTTAAAAGCCAATCAACTGAATAGCGACAACATTGACCTTCTTATTCCCCATCAGGCCAATTTAAGGATAAGCCAGTACATTCAGGAAAAGTTAGGTCTGGAAGATGATCAGGTATTTAACAACATAATGAAATATGGAAATACCACTGCGGCCACTATACCCATCGCCATGAGTGAGGCTTGGGAACAAGGAAAGCTTAAAAAGGGTGATTTGATATGCCTTGCTGCCTTTGGAAGTGGATTTACATGGGCTTCAGCACTCATCAGGTGGTAACAGAAAAAACGGAAAAGTGACTGAATTTAATGAATTGGTAGCCTTCATTTCAGATCCTGAAATATTTGAAAAAATACATTTGGCCAAAGCCAAATTTACAGGTATTTTTTCAAGGGTTGCCAACGGGCTGTCTAAAGAACGGTTAAAAGATTTGCATCAACCCTACAAAGGGATCAAAATCAGCAAAGGCAATGAATTGGAACGTTGTCCCTATCAGGTGCTGGACCTGATTCGGGATTTCAATCAAAATTCCGGCTTCAATATCAGGATCCTCAACTGGTGGGGCAGAGGGATTTTTATTATTGTGTTTATCGGCAAAAATCACCCCATACTGGACCGAGACCGCCAGCTCTTTGATTTGGCTATTCAACAGCACTTTGATTTTTGTGCCTGCAGATCACCTTGGGATTATCCTTTCATTATTGATCTCAAAAATCATTATCAACCCAAATCGGTTGGAGAGATCCACTTCCACCTCACTAAATTCGGACATCTTCAAATGCTCAAATCAATACCCTACGAATCCCCCGATAACCTGATAAGCTCCCTATCCACTGAGATCTATACACTTTGTAATCTTTTGAAAAAGGAATAAAGTGAAAAACCATTTCGAGGAAAATTATTGTCAAGTTGATTGAATTTAATCCATACAAAAAAACTTTAAATTTTTTCCCAAAAGAATATAATTTTTATGCTATATAAAGTAAATTGGAACCATGTTTGATAGCAATTCGTAAGACCAGTAAATCCTTTAAAACACCTATGAGATATATTTTTGTAATGCTTTTGGTTTTTAGTTTTGAAACCATTGGATGGGCACAAAGTCAAATCGTAAACCTTTACAACAGAGATTCCACCCTGATGGGTAATGGGGTAATGGTAAATAATAAAATGGATGGCCTATGGAAATTTATCAATCCCAAAACCAACACAATTATCCAGCAGGGCACATTTGATAAGGGGGTAAAACAAGGGCAATGGATATCTTATTTTCCCAATCAACAAAAACATATTGTAGCCGAATACAAAAATAATCTTATGAATGGGTACTTCCAGGAATTTGACCTTGAAGGAGCATTGGTGAAGGAATCAATTTATCAGGACAGCGTACTTATAGGGCCATACAAGGAATACTTTGGAAAACATGGACAACCCAATTATGTCAGTCCAAAACAGCTGAAGGTAGAAGGCAGGTATGAAAACGGCAAAAGGGAAGGCGAGTGGGTTTCTTATTATGAAAACGGGGAAACCGCCGTTAAGGTAAATTATAGTAACAATCGCATGGAAGGCCCTTACCTGGAATACTCTCCTTATGGGGATCTTATTGTGGAAGCCCAATATAAAAACAACAGGCCCCATGGTTCATTCAAAAGATACAGTCCCTCAAAAAGAATTCGGGAAGAGGGGGAATATAAGGAGGGCAAGAAAGTGGGTAAATGGATCAGATATTTTCCTGATACCAATATAATCGAGGCTGAAATGGAGTATGATCAATCCGGTAATAAAACCGGTACCTGGACTTATTATTATGAAAACAAAAGGGTAGCCAGGATAGAAAATTATGAAAACAATATTCCCGTGGGAACCTGGGAGGAGTTTTTTCCCAATAAAGAATTGGCAAAACGAGTCGATTATGAGCTGGGTGTGCCCATTGGAGCGTACATTGAAAACCATAGTAATGGAAATCCCTCGGTAAGGGGACAGTATAAAAACGGATTTAGGACAGGGGTTTGGAAAAGTTATTTTCCGGAAGGGAAGCTGTATTCTATTGGAGAATATAAAAACGATTTGAAAACAGGGCTTTGGAAATACTTTAACAGAATTGGCATCCTTGTTGCGGAAGGAAATTATCAGTTGGGCTTAGAAAACGGGCAGTGGTTTTATTACTATGATGGGGGGCAACTCAAGTCGGTAGGAAGTTATTTGCTGGGCAAGGAGGATGGTACTTGGGGATTGTTCTATGACAATAAACAACTCACCCAAGAAGAACAATGGGACTATGGAAGGTTAATGAATGTCACAGAATACAATAACTATGATGGAAGCCAAACCTTGGATGCCGGTACTTTAAAAGACGGAAACGGAACACGGTTAACTTACTATATTGATGGTCAAAAAGAATCAGAAGGAAATTATTCATCCGGCAATCCGGATGGGGATTGGAAATACTATCATGACAATGGACGGTTGGCATCACAAGGAAAGATGGTGGATGGTAAGAAAGAAGGTCCATGGAAATATTATAGCAGATCTGGAAACCTAGAAGATATCATCAACTTCAAAGATGATGAGGTGGTTCCGGAATCCGAAGAAGAAGATGCAGGTTTGTTTCAAGATTTTGATTGATTTTAAACAGATTGGGTCATATGGGAGTTATCTAAATAAAAACTATGTTTGGATTATTTAAGAAAAAGTCAGAACTGGAACAGCTTCAGGATCAATATGCAAAATTAATGGAAAAAGCCCATAAAATGTCCCATCAAAACAGAAAGGAAGCTGATCGCCTGATGTCTGAAGCAGAAGAAATCGGTAAAAATATTGATCAAGCGAAAAAATAATTCAATTTTTTATTTTTAAATTATTCTAAGATAATTTATTGACTTTTAGTCATACTTTTTAATATTATATATATTTTCAAGTATTTATTTATTATATTTTAACATTTTTTAAAAAACTTTTCCATCATAATTTCGTATAAAAGATTATATACCAAATCATATACGTCATGGGAAAATCCAAAATTATCCGGCTTATCGAATCCAGGTTCACTGGTTTCTTCCTGATATTTCTGACCCTAACAATTTGGGCAGGAACGAAGAAAAGTATCGCAAATCCATTATCCGTTTCCTTTCAGGTATTTTATGATGAATTGATGCCTTATGGAGATTGGGTAGAAGACCCTCATTACGGATTTATCTGGATTCCTTATGTTGATCCAGGGTTTCAACCCTACCGGACCAATGGACATTGGGTGATGTCCAGATTCGGGAATACCTGGGTATCCAATTACGACTGGGGATGGGCCGCATTTCATTATGGCCGTTGGTTTTTCAGTGACCTATATGGTTGGGCGTGGATTCCTGACTATGAATGGGGACCATCATGGGTAAATTGGAGAACAGGAAGTGGATACTACGGTTGGCATCCCATGGCTCCCAGGGTCCAATTTTATGTTTATTTGGGATTTCCAGCCTATCACCATTGGGTATTTGTTCCAAGAAGAAGACTTCTAAGTAGAAATATTTACAGGTATTATATGGGTGGCAGGAATGTTAATGTAATTTATAACCAGACTACGGTCATTAATAATACCTACATCAACAATAATACAACTTATGTCACCGGACCCAGTAGATCAGAGCTAAGGAGGGTAACCAATAGGAACATTCCAGTCTATGAGGTGAATAACGGTAGAAGACCTGGTAGAACAATTGTAAAGAAAAACCAGATTCAGGTTTATAGGCCGGAAATTCGTCAGGCAAACTCCCAATCGAGACTTCAAGGCAATGCCAGGCCCAGCAGAGTGATTAGTTCTGATGATTATACCCGGTCAAGGTCAAATTCTTCCGCAAGCCGTAGAAGGGTCGCCACTACCCCCTCATCCGTGAATGATAATAAAAACATCAGGTCTGAGGCCCTCAAAAACAGTGGCATTCAAAATAACAGATCAGCAAGATCCATTCAAAATCAAGGCCGGTCTGAAACCACCCGGTCCAGGGGTACATTTTCCGACCCGTCAAGGAGAAAAAGTGTTGGTCGATCTCAAAATGGAACACCCTCCAACTATCAAAGAGGGACCAATAATTCGAATGAGGAACGTATAAGACGGCGTGAAGTGCCTTCAAGTGCTCCAGGAGCGATAAGAAATAATATGCCCACCAATAGGCATGTACAAATACCCAATGCTGCGCAAAGACAGCGAAATGTTTCTCCACCCGCCCAAAGACGGGTAAGCCCCGCTGCCTCTAATCAAAGGCAGATGAGATCTCCGGCCCCAGCTTCCAGGCAGGTCAAACCCTCCACCCCTGCACAACGACAAGTTCGGCAATCAAGGAGTACGCAAAGGCAAAATATCAGGAAAGCAGCACCCTCATCCCCAAACAGCAGGGTAAAGAGTCAGCCTGAAAGACGTCAGTCCAACTCCAGTCCAAGGGTAAATACCAACCGGGCACCATCAAGGAATTCTGCTGTCCAGCGAAGCCAGCGATCGTCATCCTCTCCCAGAAGCAATTCAAGAAGAGGAAATTAAATAGGATTGATAGCGTATAGTTTCAAAGCGGGTTCTAATTGGACCCGTTTTTTTTAATTGAAATAATTGTGGGACCGCAATGTGCTAACCTAATTTATCCACCTGATTTTTCATTTTCTCCAAACCGGTTTTAGCCACTTCCAGGGGGTCTTTTTTCCAATATTCTCTATTGAACAATTCCAATGACAAAACTTTACTTCCTCCCATTTGTTTAAGGTCACCTAATATCTGCTGCATCGGTGCCACTCCATCTCCGGGGTATACCCTGTCCTTATCTTCTTGCTTTTCCCTTGGAATATCACCTACAAAATCATTCAAATGAAAAATTTCAACAGCAGCACCATTGATGAGTTTCAGCCCATCGAAACCTGAGCCTCCCCTGAATAAATGGTAGATATCCGGAAGAATGCGCGCATCAGCATCATTGGCCACAGCTGCCACCATTAAAACCTGGCCTAAATGATTAAAAGGGGGAAATGCCCCCCAAAACTCCAATTGGGGCATCACACCTGTCTTTCTTCCCAAATTGATCAGCGCTTTATATTGTGACCCCGCCTTCATCAAATCCACCGGAAATTCGGCTCCAATCCCTGGAGCCGCCACTCTTTTGCAGCCAATAGCTGAAAGCATTTGCATTTCTTCCTCCATTTGGATAAAACCCAACCTGCTTTTTTCATTGTCCTGGGCCATCCATGGAGCAAATCCTATGGCATTTTCCACTTTTATACCATGGTCATTGATCACATCTTTCAATTGACTTAGTGTATTGCCATCGGCAAGGAATTTTTTCAAATCATCCATCCAAATTTCTATCCCATCATATCCGGCTTTAGCGGCAATTTCGATGTATTTCAATAAACCGGGATTTTGTCCTCTTATGGTACTGGTATTGAGGCAAAAACTGAAAGGTTGGATTTTTTCTTTTTGTGAAAATGATAATTGGGGGGCCAACATCAAAGTGGGACCAAAGCCCAAGGTTTTCAATATTTTTCTCCTGCTGGTGGTCATTCTGGAAATTTTGTTGATGTTAATTTTATGTCAGTTAAATCTACAAATTTATCTTCCATAACCCCCAAAATTTGAATAGATAATTATTCTTTTTGAAAAATCTGGGCCATTTTCCCGGAATACAATACATAAATCCCTTTTGGCAACCTTTCCAATGATAATTCAAGCCTGCTATTTGAAATTCGGGTAAAACCTATCCTGTTAGTTTTTTCCTGACCTAAAGTGTTGAATACCCTGACCTGATCAAGAAATTCAGGTTTTCCTTCGACAATTAATACCTGGGTAACCGGATTGGGCCAGATTCTTAATTCTTTGTCCTCATTTTTTGGTACCCATACAGAAATTACATCTGATATTTCCATTTCACCATTTTCATCATACTGTAGTATCCTGTAATAAATACGACCTTCTCCTCCCAATGCATCGATAAAGTCATAATAAAAATCTCTGTTTGATGAACCTCTGGCCTCTATTTTGGCCATTTTTTGCCAGTTTTTTCCGTTACCAGATTTTTGGATCTCAAAATAATCGGTGTTTTTTTCAAATGCCGTTCCCCACCGTAGGCTCACCCCTTTATGAGGCTGATAAATCCCGGTGAAACCCAACCATTTTACGGGAAGGGGAATTTGGCTCACTTCAAGATTTACTACTGCCTCATCACATTGCAATTTATCACTATTACATATTTCATAGGTAAACTGGTCAGTTCCAAAAAAATCCGGATCGGGTACATACTCAATCGATCCTGTATTAAAATCAATAGTAAGCATCCCATTTGCCGGTCCACTTAGAATTTTTAAGGTAGATGGATCAATGATCTCCTGAGGAAGGTCATTGGCCAATACTTCGATGGTCACCGGCTCTTCCTGATTGGTAATGCCTTCATCGTTGTTCGCTGCCAATATTCCAAAAACCCCAACCTTATAGGCGGCAAATGCGGGATCACTGTCACCGTTAAGGCGGTACCGCATGCTCCTAACCACTTCATAATTACCCAAAGTAATTCCAAAGGCAGAAAGGTCTGCTACCCATAATCTAAGATCACGGTCTGTCTTGGTAAATCCCGCATCCAATGTGCCGTCAAGGTTATAAAAATCAGCGGTCCATTGGCCCACAGTAACCACTTCCGTGTGATTAATGGAAAGGGAATTCCCCACCATATTGCCATCTGCATCCGCCATAAATACCTCATCCAAAGTGGTGCTTGGCTGGGCAAATTGGGTTACCAAAATATCAGGAATACCATCTCCAATCTGAGTCTCATCAATAATTCCACTAAAATCGAATATTAAATTTCCTGCCGCGATATTGGCTACCCCGGATCCAAGATCCAAACCCTGAGTTCCAGTCGTCAAAAAACCGGATAAATTGGGAGGCACATTAAAAGGGGGGGGGTCTGAACCCCCATTATCAACCCCATCCACCATCTGACCTAAACCAATATAGGTGCCTGAAGATTTCGCATTGATATTTCGTACAGGAAAGGCCTGGTAAGTCTGGGGGTCAAAAGTAACCCCTTCCAGGCTAAGGATATCATCCCCCACTCCGGTAGAGTACACGTTACCATTCCAGGTAAAACCCAGTAAATGATGGGTATTATTGGGCTTGATGGGATTGATCGCCCCTGAGCCTGAAGTCCAATAACCTTCAAAGTCAGTATAAATCCGGGTAGAGCCACCAAAGTCCTGTGCATAACCGTGCTGGATTACCATCAAAATCAGGACACACATCATCCACCACTTTTTGAAAGTTAAAAAGTCAGGTAAAAAATTCATCCTAAATATAGTCCACCACCTAAAATTCATTTTTGACTCCTTATGGATAATGGGAATGATATACAAACAATTGGACTTCCAATCAATAAAACTGTCGATTATATTATTTTAATTATACTTATATTGAAATATAACAATAAATATACATATAAATCCCTGAATATACATGGTAAAGTAAAAATTTTAATATATTTGCTCTTTGATTTTTGTTTTTTAAATTTCCATGCCATGATAAAAAATTCAGGTGGATCAAAAGTGGTTGCCAACCATTCACCCATTAAAATTTCCACTATTTTTGGCGTTTTATTCGGTATATTGTTTTTGGCCACGATGGTAAGTTTAATTCGCTTTGGCCCCCATTATTCCCCGGATACCTTACATTACTTTCGGATTGCAAACGGAAATCCGGAAAGTTTACAATACCTGTCTCCCTTTTATCCATTTTTGATCTCTTTGGCTGATTTCCTGCCTCTATCGGCATTTGACATGGCTTTCGTCTTGGTTATTTTGGGATATATTACCGGTTTCCTTATCATTTCCTTCATTTCTAAAAATATTTATACCCTCCCCTCCAATATTTTATTTTATTGTTTGGGCATAAGTTTATTGTCCTGGTGGTCCTATCAGGTCATGGGGAGCGCAGATGCTGACGCTATGTTTTATTTACTGATTATCGTTTGGCTGTATCAATTTCTACTTGGTGATAAGGAAAACCTTTCTTATTACTGGTCTTTGGGAATACTTTCTGCCTTCTTACCCTGGGTGAAACTCAATGTGCTATTTTTAATTCTTTTTCTGGCCATATGGGTTGTTTTGAGAAAGGACAAACGATGGCTCATTGTTCTAGGATGTCTTTTACTCTCATTTGCCTGTTACCAAATTATTGTGCCCCAAAATATTTTGCAGGAATACCTACTTGAAGGCACAAAAATCCACCCCATTTCCTCCAACCCCCTCTTATTGTTCTATCAAAACCTGGCTTCTTGGTTTAAAGGGTTGGCAGGGATCATTTTTTCTGATTATATCAGTAATTATATCCCGGATATTATTGGCTTTATCGCATCCATGGGACTTATGGGTGCTAAAATTTATCTTTTAACAAAAGGAAAAAGCAGCATCGGGAAACCAACTTTTAACCTTCTTTTATTTGCCGCTACCTATCTATTCGTCCTTTTATCCGTTCACCAAGCGATTGGGATGGAGGAAATAAATTTTAGAACACTTTTCCCCTATTTATTGGCCGTTTCCTGGGCATTTTGGATTGAAATGAACGTAAGGGGAAAATTGGTCATTCTATTTTTGACCTGCTTCTTTATCGTTTCGCACACCCTCATCAGTCATTTCTACCTTTGGAAGAGCGATAATATACCCACACTTTTGGAAGTACAAAAATTCACCAATAGCCCTGCATCCGAAGCTATTGGGGATGTATTAATCAAAAGTAATTATGAAATTCTGACCGACAATCCTGAGAAAATGGGTTTGGCATTTTTAGAAATCCCTATGGCTCACGTAGGCCCGGAAAGGCAATTGGCAAATGGAAATAGCCCGGAGGAAAAGGAGCTTTGGATAAAACAGTCTGAGGAAGCCATTTTAAACGGAAATGCCCTCCTTGTCCTTTTCCAAAAGAGCGAATATTGGGAATCTTTTTCCCGAAATGAAAACTTGAACCTGGAGGAAAGGCATGGGATCTGGATGATTTACCAACCCTAGCTATCTTAACAAATACATTTTACCATATCCTTTTTTAAAGGCCTTATCTCCTGAAGTGGCTCTATGTTCTATGAATTGACCGTTTATTCTTACCATCACACGATAAATATAAACGCCATTTGCCAATTGATCCCCAAATTCATCCTTTCCATTCCAGGCGTATTCCGATAAATTATTTCCTATTCTTATCGGACCCAATTCATCCTGAAAAATTTCGCGTACCACTTTTCCGCTGATCGTCATGATCTGAATTTTTATTTCATCAGGCACCTCTGCCCCTGTCACGGTAAACACGAAGCGTACACTATTGCTAAAAGGGTTAGGGTAAGGATAGAAATTTGTGATTTGACTTTCATTAATCACTTCAAAATTAATCTCATAGGGTTTTTCACCAGCCTGGTTTCCAGCTGCATCACTGGCATTGATTCTCAAGGTATAGATACCATCCTCAAGAGGACCTGGTTGGAACTCCACCTTGAAATCACTACTTTCTGTCTCCTCATACCATCGGACTTTGGGGTTACTGAAACTTATTTTTTCGAATTCACATCCCTCACAATTTCCCCTTAACATCAATTCCATACCTAAAGTATCCTGCTTAAGGGACAGCTTATTTTCATCTTTTACCACGGCGGAAATTAACACGGTGGGCGAAACGATGTCCCCATCCATGATGTAAGTACCATCAAAATTTACATCCAGGACCGGATTGAGATCATCAGCTATCACCGTGAAAAATTCAGGTAAATCCATGATATTGTTGCGGTAAAATTGCTCCGGGAAAATTCTTGGGTTGGCAAATACATTAAGTGAATTTTTACCTCCCTTTCTTCGGGAATCAAATGCAATAAAAAAATCAACTCCTTCCCCGGATTTTACAGCAGGTATTTTTTTACTCGATTGCTCGATTATTTTCTGGTCCAGATTATGAAAGGTATAGTTGATGGTTATGGAATCCGTAAAATCAAATTCGGAAATATTTACAAACTCAAACTCCAGGGCATCCTCCTCACCTTCCTTCAATTCAATACGGTCTCTTTTATCCTTCATGATCAGTACTCCTTCCGGCACCCCGGTATAATTGACCTGCCAATTCGACAATTGGGTTGGAGCTACTGCCTCCAAATCATCCATTGAATACCGCAGCCTTAAATAGGGATACTCCTCGGGGTTGAATGCGGACAAATCAACACTTTCATCTTGAATACCTGATACCAAAGCTACTTCTCCCCCTTCAGGAGTCACGCCAATAATATCAAATTGGGAATATTCGGTGTTCATTAGATCATCCGTTCTCACTTTGTTGAAAAATGTAATCCAATCTGATGCCGGACCCACGTGGGGGGACAGTATTCGGCCCGTTGGAAAATACCCATTTATATCGGTCTCAAACCTTAATACCTGGGAAGATGGGGGGGTTTCACCATTCCGGTCAGGAACAATTTCCACCGCCTCACCCGGTTCCATGCCCTTCCTGCCAAACAGAATATAAGGATCTCCGGTCTGAAGGTTCCGAATGGTAGCTTCATTCGCCCCCAATTCCTTTAGTTTAAAATAAGCTTCCTCCGGCCAATTATCGAAAGTGACGTTTCCAACGGAAAAAATAACCACATAATCCCCCTCTTTCACTCCATCCACGAAATCCAACAGCATGGTTTGCCCCTCTCCTACAATGCTATTATTCCGGATACTCTGAATCACCTGAGGCACCCTTCCGCAGCTTCTGGGATCCAGCACATCGATGTTCACCAAAGGTATGGGAAGGTAAGGTTCAAGGGTTTTTTGTTGGAAGGTCATTAAGCCCAAAGAACCATCCGGGCAAAACCTGTTAAAAGTATCCAAAATGTAAGAAACGCCATTCAACATGATTTGAGTATTTTCCACCCCCAAATCTTCCGTTTCAGGTCCAAATGTGAACACATCCACGATCAAATCAGTTTCCTGAAAATCCCATCTTTCTGCTGGTAAATTAATGGAAAGGTTGGTGAGCTGGTTTTTTTCAAACTGAGCCATGCGCCGCTGAATCCAACCCTCAGGCCCTTCCTTAATGAAAGAAAAACTACTGGTATTCCAGTTGCTTTCTTCTCCTTCCCTGGGTTCCAAAAATCTTGTTCTCCAATAATAGGTCAGGGTATCCTTTTCAGTAAGTTGCTGAAAAAGATCCACCTCCCACCTGGCCAAATTCCCGGTGGTGATCCTCACTTCCTTTCTGATGGCACTGGAAAAATCTGCTAGGGTATCTAATTGAATTAACAAATTCCTTTCTTCATTGGAAATACCCGGTATTTGTGCGATGATTTCAATTTGCCTTTCATTGATAATGCCAAATTCCAATGGAAAAAGATTCAATGTCCCGCTTAAAGGCACAAAAAAAGTAGTATTAACGGCATTGTTGACATAGGTGATTTCATTTATTTCTCTACTTTTATTCAATTCAATCGAGAAAACATTATCCCCAAAGGAATTGATCCCGGAATTGGGGAGTGTGATCATAATGGTATCCAATCGGTAAACAGGAGGAATAAGTTCTGTTTCAACCCTTATAACATTCCCATCAGGCAATTGTCGGTTGATATCCAATTGAAAGGTATCCAGGTCCACCCTTCCCAGGTTCCTGATGATGACGGAAAGTTCTAAGGAATCGGATAACGAGTTTAAAGGAACGCCATCCACACCCTGCAAATGGATGTCGTCGGCTGTTATGGCATAGTCTGCCTTGTCAGTGGGAAAAATCCTGGCAGCAGGATCTCCCAACATGATGATTTGGTGGACATGGGATTGATTGACTTCTGAAGTTCCATACCTTTCATACAATAATTTTTCTGCCTCAATTTTAACCTTACCCAGATTTTGATGAATAAGTGAGGAATCTGCAAAGGCTTTGGCATAAAATGTTTCACTATAGCGTCTCAGGTAAACATCAATTCCTATATCTGCATGTGCCAAAAAATTGGAGGCACCCCTATCAGGTGTAACTATCCAATCCTCCCCAAAAGTATAGGCATCCCCATAGGCATTTCCTGCATCACAGCCATTAAGCAAAAGTACAGGGTATTTCCCCTTGTTTCGGTATCCCATTTCATTGACACTGGCAAAACCAATATCTATATCTGTGGTGGAGGGTGCTGCATGCCCAAAAAAAGTTACCAAACTCACTCCATCATTAACCTGGTCCGCAATATTGATCAGCTCGGTGGAGGCATTTGATCTTTTCCGGAAGGTTTCCACGTTTCCTCCCAGGTAAATGTCTTCCGCCACCACTTTGAAACCATTAAGGAAATTGAAGAAACGTTCCAGTTCAAAAGCAGACCGTCCCCCACTCAGGTGGATCAGGTTTTTCTGCCAGGGTTGGGTTACCCCCAGGGCATCTTTTTCCTTGATTTTATCTAGATACACGCCCACTTCATCCGAAGTTCTTGCCGGTATCCTTCCTACACTAATGGATTGTCCCAATGGATCACCCTCTTCCAATCCCACGACAAATTGATTGTCCGAATAAGGATATCCATATGCCGGAACCAATTCCTGAAAATCAAACAAGGCTGGATTGGTTCTGTAAAAATTGGTCACCCCACCCGCCCTTCGGGTGTTGAACATCCCATAGGCCCGACCGATCAGAAGCAGGATTTCCGGATGAAATTTTGAATTATAGGCTTCTAAAAATTTCCGAATGCCAAGAGGTGACTTTTCACCGTATGAAAACTGATCGTAAAGTTCCTGCACATTCATGGTCAGGGTGTCGAAACCGCCACCCCCAGGAGTGGCCCGATAGGAGGCATAAGCGTCCACCGGATCACCGTAGTTGGTGGCAGGCTTTCTCAAAACCGGATGGGAAACAATCAGGTAATCGGCAGGTATTTCCAATAAATTACGAAACCTCAGCCTTTCCAAAACATTTAATTCCCTGACCAAATCTGTTCTTTGAACCAAAATTTTACTTGGAGCTCCCTCTTCCCCAACTACCATTTCAAGGCGCCCACCGGAATAATTTACAGCATGCTTTACGGGATTCTGCCAATCAGAAATACCATAGGCCACATAGGAAGAGCTCATGTTTTGAAGTGAAAACAATTGACTTCCCTCTCCAAATCCAAAAATTTCCTGCTCAAAATCTCCAAGGGGTACTTCCACATCATACCCCATTTGAATATAATTAACGGATACATTATCTACCGCATTATTTACGCCCTGGGACATGACCCTTACCACAATACTTCCATCCTGTGAATAATCTGTTGGTAATAAATTTTCCTCCACAATAAACGTATCAAAGCCCCCAAAAGGATAATTTCCAATTTCCCTTAGGTTGTTGGGGGTTGGCCCTACCTGAACGGTAGTCATATGGTCATTGTCTGAACGGCCAATCAAACTGATTTCAACCGTAGGAATTCCCTCTGGGAGGATGCTTCCCAACCGGTTGAAATTGAAAATCCGATTGCTCCCACGGGTAATAATGGAGGAGGTCCATGCCTGACCCTGGTCATAAATTGATAGTCTCACCCCCGGAAAATAAACCCTTCCCAATGCATATTGCTCAGAAAATACCTGGGTCTCAGACTTCCGTATACTATTCACTTCCGGTAAATTGGAAGAAAGACCTTTTAAAACCATTCTTTTACCTATTTGCCCCGGAGAAAAAGTAAGAAAATAGGCACTGGAATCGCTATGCGTATTATAATGAGGATTGGGCAAAAGATCCGGTTCTTCATATAGCTCCCGATCTAAAGTCCCGTCATTTCTTTTACCAACAAATTCAACATAATCCTGCGGGTCAAATTCGCCGTCTTCCTGGCCTTCCACATGGATGGCTATTTCTTCTCCCCTGTGAAATATCCGGATTTCTCTTGGGTCCAGGTTCTGAACCAGGATTCCGGAAGCAGAAAGTGTCGTATAACTGATCCGGAATACGCCGTCTTCATCCGTATACATTTTATAATAGTCCCTGGAAAAATCAATCCAATCATTGGATTGAGCCCAAACCAATCCTTGTAAAAGACTAAAAAATACCAGTAGGAAAAATTTTCTCATAAGCCCATTCAATGGTTCTCCCAACCTTTATAAATTCTGAAATCCTCCGCTAAGGGATTTAATGACACTTTCAGGCTGAATACATGGGAATAGGGCGTTTCAGAGATACTTCCTATGTCAGTAAGTGCATAATCTACCAATACTTTTTCATTCAGCCTGAATCCCAAACCAAAACTCGGTTGAAGGGACGTATAAAGGGTGCCGTCAAAATCTTTTAATCTTTGCACATTTCCTGCCCCCAATCTAAAAAAAGCCTTACTTTTATAATCCAATTCAGCCCCTATCCTGGGGTCAATACTGATCAGATCACTGGCAAAGAGGGTGTTTCTCTTTCCATCAAATGTCAAATCAAGGTCCATCACCGCCATAAGGTTCAAAACTTCGTTGATTTCAAATTTCTTGGCTACCCCCAAAATGGCCCTGGGCAGCGTCAGTTCAATGCTGTTAAGGGGTATTTCATTTTGCGTTTGTGCATATATGTTTCGTACCATATCCGCATTGTGGGACCAGGCATTGAAAGTAGTGGTAATATCTCTGGCCATTACCCCGACCCTCCATCCTTCATATAAGTAAATCGCCCCCAGGTCCAACCCAAACCCCCAGGCATTGGCAAATTTCCCGACATTTCTATGAATAACCTTCGTATTTACCCCCAATTTAAAGCGGTCGCTGATATCCCTGGCATAGGACAAGATCATTGCATAATCCGCGGCATTAAAAAACTGGATGTTATTGTAATTCAAGGCGCCATTAGCATCATATAAAAACCTGGTGTCAGGAATATCATCCACCCCAAAACGGATTAAGGTGATTGCAATCTGATTATCTTCCTGTACGTTGGTCGAAAATCCACCATAATCAAACTTGGCAATACCTGCAAAATACTCTGCATGCATCAATGAAAACTCATATTCGTGTTGTACGCCAATTAATCCGGCAGGATTCCAATAAGCGGCTGTAACATCCCGGACAGCTGCCACCTGGGCACTCCCCATAGCCAGCGCACGTGCCCCAATTCCGATACTCATAAATTCGTTGGAATACTTGGGCGTAATCCCTTGAGAAAAAACGGGAACCGTCACTATCATCCACCCCAACACATAAAAATATCCCCTGAAAATCATAAGTTTAAATAATTTTCCCGGTGCAAAGTAAAAAGAAAAAATGATTGGAAATATCCCATGTTGAAAAAATTCGGGTTATTTTAATTAAACGTTCAAAACCGGACATCAATATGTTCAAATCAAAAACAATTTAGCAGAAATATTTTCGGGTAATATTTACTTTGTGAAAATTTAAATTATTCCATAGCGACCATCCCAATTCGAAAAAGTGCTTTAAGGTCTCGTAAAATGATAATTGGATGCTTTCTTAGGTATTATCAAATACAAGGTTTGTTATGGAATCTTGCATTACACAGTACTTTTAAAAAATCTGGTATTATTTTTCATATGGATTATCCATCATCCCTAACAAAAAGAGCAGTATCTGGGGATTTCAAAAGAAAACATTGCATACATGAAAGCTTCAAACACCCAAACACAAATGCGTAAAGGAATTCTTGAATTCTGCATTTTACATATCATTTCCAGGGGAGAGGTTTATGCCACAGACATGATAGATGAATTGAAGGCCAATGAGCTGGTTATTGTTGAGGGTACCCTCTACCCTCTATTAAACAGGCTGAAAAATTCCGGATTGGCCTCCTACAAATGGGTGGAGTCAGATGCAGGTCCACCCAGGAAATATTATTCGATAACCAATAACGGGACCGATTTTCTCAATGATCTACAAAAGACATGGGAAAGCCTAAACAAATCTGTCAACCTGATCATCACCCACGCAAAAAATCCATAAAGGCATCAGGTAATTTTCGATAAATTTCTAACCTTAGCATTGTAATAAAATGAAAAAGACGATAAGCATAAATATCAGTGGCATATTATTCCATATAGAGGACGATGGTTACATTTCCCTGCAAAAATACCTGGATGCCATCAATCAGCATTTTTCCCTCTATGAAGATAATCAGGAAATCATCACTGATATAGAAAACAGAATTGCGGAAATTTTTCTCAGCAACCTGAAAAATAACAAGCAGGTCATTACGGCAGAAAATGTTTCCAAGCTCATTGAAAAGATGGGGACCATTGCGGATTTTAAAGCGGTGGAACAGGAAATGGAGGAAGGGAAATTTTCGGAAAAAGAAGAAGAAAACGATTTCTACAAATACATTACGCCACCGGACCATGATCCGGGTAAAGCTTATAAAAAGTTAACCCGGTTGTCGCATTCAAAAATTCTGGGTGGTGTCTGCTCCGGATTTGCCCATTATCTTTCCATTGACCCCCTTTGGGTCAGGCTGATCACCGTATTGATGTTATTCAGTGGTGGTTTAAATTTTTCCGGCTTACACATACCCTTCATCACCAGGGATTTTCAGCTCCATTCCGCTATAGGTTGGTGGACCATATTGGCCTATATCCTATTATGGATCATTCTTCCGGTATCCTATGAAAAACCGGAAGACAAAAACATTAAAAAACTTTATAGAAATCCAGATGACCGGGTATTGGGAGGCGTGGGCAGTGGTTTGGCAGCCTACCTCAATATCGATGTCATTTGGATCAGACTGGCGTTTTTTGGATTGATATTCGTCGGTGGTTCGGGATTTGTATTGTACCTTATTTTATGGATCATCACGCCCTTGGCCAAATCCATTACAGAGAGAATTGAGATGAAAGGGGGAGCCATCACGTTGAGTAATATTGAAACTACCCTTCAACAAAATCTTTCTTCTGAAAAAATAAAAGAAGAATCCACCGGAAAAAAGATGGTGCTCGCTCCTTTTAGGTTTTTGGGAGATGTCATCAACGGAATAGGCAGGGCTCTGGGACCTTTTGGCAGGTTTATGTTGGAGGTAGTTAGGGTGATTTTTGGACTCGTAATCTTCTTTATCGGCATGCTGGTACTGATAATACCCCTGGCATTTTTGGGAATCTACTCCGAAATCTTAACCAACAACAGTTGGGGGAATTTGTTTGACACCCTCCCCATTGAGGCCATTACAGAATTACTGCCTGTTTGGCTGGCAATTGTTGCATCCATTATCATACTGGTACCCGGAATTGTATTGGTTATTTTGGGTATCAGTGTCTTAATAAAACGCAATTTGATTGAGGGGAGATTTGGATTAATCGTATTCGGGTTTTGGTTCATGTGTATACTGATTTGCGCATTCCAAATACCAAAAATTGTTGCACAATTTAAAGATACTGCCACGCAGGTCGTCGAACAGACTTTAGAAGTCCCCGATGGCACCCTGGTCATTAAAGCTGATGAAGATCCTTCTATGGGCGCGGATTTTGGAAAGGTACATCTGACCCTCAGCGGTTATGAGAAAATGGAATTGCTGCTCCAACAGCATTTTGAATCAAAAGGCATCAATAGAGAAGATGCCCTGGAAAATGCCGCCGGGGTACAATATGAATACCAATTTACGGACAGTATCCTTTTATTTAACCGAAAACTGGTTTTTCCCAAGGCTGCTAAATTCAGGGCGCAGCAGCTTGATCAAACCTTGCATATCCCGTATAATACACCGTTTGTAATGGACAGATCGATCATTTCTTTATTAAGGAATACCCTTAATAAAGAAGGGTACAAATCCCGGGATATCAATAGCAGAAATCATTGGGTCTATAATGAAGAAGGGCTATTATGTCTAAACTGTATCAATGACCACAAACAATCCCCCACAGACAGTGTGTCCCGCACTATATTTTCAGGAAAATATTTTATGAATAGGTGAGTATAGGCCCAATGTTTATCGTATTTTTCCTTTTGCAGTCTTATTTTTGATCATTATGGATATAAAAGTGAAATTTTTGGGTGGAGCCGGCACAATTACCGGCTCCAAATTTTTAATCGAACACTTTATCA
>JBBDSB010000359.1:4633-6450 GCA_040905205.1 Cyclobacteriaceae bacterium | reverse complement strand
ATAGTAAGCAAACTTTCAGCCGCTTCAAAAATTGGGGATATTGAAAAATGTGAATCTTATCTCAAACGCTTTTTTGAGTGGTCGGAAAGGCTGAATATTAAAAATGCACAAAAGAAACTCAGTTTCCTTCCTTTTAAAATTCACCAGTTTATATCCCAGACAGGAAATGTATATGTTACCTTGGATGATAGAAACACCAGAACCATAACCCTTGAGGATGGAAGATATATCAATGAAAATGGTGATGATAGATTTATCTTTCCTGTACTTTTTAGCCGGTACTCCGGACACGATTTTATTTGCGTGAAGAAGAACTTTGCCGAGAGTAAATTTGAACCTAGGGAACCAGAGGATCTTCCAGATAGAATTACAAAAGACGAACTCAAAGGAAATAGAAAAGAGGGAACTGCTAAAATAACTTTGAAGGAGGAGAATTTTGAAGCAGGGTACCTCGTGCTCTCAGAGACCAACGAGGAATTGTGGTCTGAAGAAATGATAGATTCCCTTCCTGAAACATGGTGGAAAGAGAAGAAAGGACAGAATGTTCTGGATAATTTTTATGAATTTAGAATCCCCCAGAAGGTATTTTTCAATACAGAAGGGAGGTTTTCTACAGAGGCAGAAGAAGGCTTGAATCTCAAGGGATGGTTTATTGCAGCACCATTGATTTATGACCCATCATGTGGTGTGGTTTATGATCCAAGAACGAAAGAGACTACCAAGTTGATGAAAGTTGGGAATGTGGGGAGAAGTACGGCAACAACCATTGCCACCTTCAGTATCCTTAAATCCCAATATGAGCAAAAAGTAAATGCTCCTGATCAAAAGGTATTGAGTTTCACGGACAACAGACAGGATGCCTCTTTGCAGACAGGTCATTTTAATGACTTCCTCATGATTGGAAGATTGAGATCTGCAATCTACAGGGCATTAAAAGAAGCTCCTGATCACGAATTGAGGATAGAATATATTTCAGATAAGGTGTTTAATTCTTTGGGATTGAAGGAATCCGATTACGCAAGGTTTCCTGGTGATCCGGATTGGCCCGATGAAGACAACGAAAAAGCACTGAAAGATTATTTAAAAGTAAGGATTCTTTATGACCTGAGAAGGGGTTGGAGGTATAATACGCCAAACCTGGAACAATGTGCATTATTGGATATAGGCTATCACAGACTGGATGAGTTCTGCACCAAGGACAGCATTTTCGAAAAAGACTATCTACTAGGTGCAGTCAATCCAGAAGAAAGGTGCAATATTCTACTCCATGTTTTGAATTATTTCCGTACGGCTTATGCCTTCAATTATTACCTGCTTGATGATGAAAAAAGACCGGCCCTTGAAGAAAGGTTAAAGCAAAGGCTTCACCCGGAAAAAGAATGGTCCCTTGAAGCGGATGAAAGATTGGAAAGACCGCCATTTCTGGTTTACCGAAGGGTTGGCAGAATGAGAAAAGGAAGCTTTACCGAAAGTATAGGAGCCACAAGTAATCTTGGAAAATATATCAAAAGGCTGTTTATCAAATACGGCCTGGATTCCATGAAAGGGGCAGTATTAACCGACTATATAGCCGGGCTATGCACCATCTTAAAAAAAGGACAGTTCCTGGCAGAGCATGAAATCAAAGGGGATAAGTCCAGTGCCCTTGGTTATCAGCTTCGGGTTGAGAAAGTGATATGGAAATTAGGCGACCTGGAAAACGTACTGACAGATGAAGTCAGAATCAATACCGTAAATACCGAATTAAAGATCCGCCCCAACAACTATTTCAAAGAGTTTTACCAACAGGACTTTACCCTGTTTGATAAATTTTTCCT
>JBBDSB010000359.1:0-4533 GCA_040905205.1 Cyclobacteriaceae bacterium | reverse complement strand
AAGGGATGGGACCAATGAATCGGAATTCTATGTGTACAGGTACCTGGCAGCAGAGGGATTCTTACCAGGTTACAATTTCACCAGGCTTCCTGTTAGGGCATTTATCGGTAAGCGTGCCCAGGACCAGGGTACTTTTATTTCCAGGCCAAGATTCATAGCCCTTAGGGAATTCGGCCCGGGAAATCTGATATACCATAATGGAGGAAAGTACAGAGTGACGAGAATGCAGCTTTCAGATGCCGATGCCAAAACTGATTCCATAAAAATTTCCACTAAGACGGGATTTGCCTGGTTGGGTGAGTCCGGGAAAACGGTAAATAATGATCCAATAACTTTGGAACCTTTGAAAGGCCAATCCAATGCCATGGTTTACAAAAACATTATGGAATTGGTAGAGTCGGACACATGGCCTCAGGAAAGAATCTCCTCCGAGGAAGAGGAGAGGATGTCTTCCGGCTATGAAATGGAACAATATTTCAATTATCCAAAGGGCATTGATCAAACGAGCAAGGCCATCCTGAAAACTTCTGACCATCCTTTGATGAATATCATATATTGCCCTGCCACGAGATTAATCCAGATCAACAAAAAGTGGAGAGCTTCCAAAGGTGAAGATGCCGGTTTTATTATTGGTAAGGTTTCAGGAAAATGGCTGAAACAGGCCGAAATCGAAAATGAGGAAAGGGAAAATGACCCTGCTATGACCGTTCACCTTTATGCCACAGATACAGCCGATAGCCTATATCTCCAACCTGTAAAAGCACTTGCATTGAATGAGGATGGTGTGGTTTCTTTGACTTATGCATTAAAAAGGGCCATAGAACAAGTCTTTCAGATAGAAGAATCAGAAGTTGGGGTTTGGTTTATGGGGCCGGAGGATGCAAGGAACATTTTGATCTATGAAGCGGCGGAAGGAAGCCTGGGAATATTGTCTCAACTCACAAAAAACCCAGCTAAACTCCATGAAGTATTTGAAGAGGCCTACCGCTTGATGCATTTTGACACGGTTACCAAAACAGATACAGCACCTGACAAACCGAAAGCCAGTTATGATGACCTGTTATCTTATTATAATCAAAGGTATCATGATAAATTGGACAGACACGCCATCATGAAGGCATTGGAACAACTGATGATCTGCGAGGTGGATAACACCGGAGTTGGTAACAGTGGATATGGCGATAGGCATCAACACTACAAGGACCTAGTGGAGAATTACGACGAAAATTCTGTCATGGAAAAGAAATTGATAGATTACCTTTATAAAAATGATTTATTGCTTCCTGATAAAGCACAGGCCAACCTCAGTAAAGCACTCGGTTTCTACATCAGCGCAGATTTCGTTTTTTTAAATCAGGATAAAACCATTAGGTCTGTTATCTTCTGTGATGGATCTATTCATGACAAGGATGAGATTCGTGAGGATGATAACCGAAAAAGAAACCTTCTTTTGGAAAAAGGAATAGATGTGATTTCCTGGCATTATTCAGAAAAAATTGAAGATTTGGTCAAAAGGAGAAAGGATATTTTTAGAAAAGTATGATCGTTAAAGAAAAACCATCTCCCGGTAAGTTGATTTCCCTTAGGGGAAGAGAATGGGTAGTATTGCCTACGGATGATGAAGAAATTTTAAAAATAAAACCCCTTGGCGGTTCAGATGATGAAGCCACAGGGATTTTTCTACCGCTTCAAATTGAGGAAGATAGCTGGAAAGAGGCTAGTTTTCCCGAACCAACCAAAAGTGATTTGGGGGATTTTGAAACAGCCAAGCTGTTATTTGAAGCAAGCCGGCTTTCTTTCCGAAATGCAAGTGGTCCTTTCAGGGCGATGGGAAAGTTATCATTTAGACCAAGATCCTATCAGATTGTTCCTTTGGTGATGGCGCTCAAGCAAGATGTGGTCCGCCTGTTGATAGCAGATGATGTAGGTATAGGAAAGACCATAGAGGCCCTGATCATTTTAAGGGAAATGATCGAACGTGGAGAAGTAAAGCGGTTTGCTGTTATCTGCCAACCCCATCTTTGTGAGCAGTGGCAAAGCGAACTGAAAGATAAATTGGATTTGGATGCTGAAATTATCCGCAGCAGTACGGTATCCTCCCTCGAAAGAAGACTAACAGGATCGGAGAGTATTTTTAAATCTTTTCCTTACCAGGTCATTTCCATTGATTATATCAAAAGTGACAGACGAAAACCGATATTCCTTAACGATTGCCCTGAATTCATCATCGTAGACGAAGCCCATACGGCGACAAAGCCGGCCGGTGCCAGTTCCAACTCCCAACAGCAACGGTATCATTTGTTGCATGACCTTGCCAATTCAGCACTGAAAAGACATATCCTTTTATTGACCGCAACCCCACATAGTGGCAAAGATGCGGAATTTCAATCGCTTTTAGGCTTACTCAAACCTGAGTTTGAAAAAATAAACCTGGAAGATTTTAATCAAAAGAAAAGAGAAGAACTGGCAAAGCATTTTATCCAAAGGAAACGGGAGCAGATAAGAAAATGGCTGTCAGAGGAAACTCCTTTTCCGGAAAGAGATACCCGGGAGGTGGGGTATAAACTATCAACTGATTACACTTATTTTTTTGCAGAAGCACAGCAATTTGCCCGTGGGTTAACAGCGGGAGCAGAAAAACAAAAAGGGATTAAAGGCAGATATTGGGCAGCCCTGGCTTTGCTAAGGGGAATCATGTCCTCTCCGGCTGCAGGCTTGGAAATGCTCAAAGGAAAAATCCAAAGAACAGAAGAGGAATCAACGGAATTAACCTATGAAGAAAATCCTGTAATCGAAAGGATAGAGGAGGATACGGATTCCACGCAAATGGAACTATTGGACCAGGCCGGATTGGAAATGTCAGATGTCGACATAATGAAAAACCTCGCAACGGATTTGGAAAAGCTGGCCAATATTAAGGAAGATAAAAAAGCAGCCAATGCAGTCAATATTGTCAAAAACTGGATCAAGGAAGGATACCATCCCATAATATTCTGCAAATACATTGCTACCGCCAATTACCTCGCCCAGCTCTTCAAAGAAAATCTTCCCAAATCAATAGAAATCCAAGCCATAACATCCGAGTTGCCGGACGAGCAGCGCAGGGAACGGATAAATGAAATGGGCAACTCGGAAAAAAGGATTTTGATCGCCACAGATTGCCTCAGTGAGGGAATCAACCTGCAGGAACACTTCAATGCTGTTCTTCACTATGACCTGCCCTGGAATCCGAACAGGTTGGAACAGAGAGAAGGTCGTGTGGATCGATATGGTCAGAGTAGCCCTATGGTCAAAACCTGGCTCTTATGGGGAGAAGACAATCCTATCGATGCTATAGTATTAAAAGTATTGATTCGGAAAGTCAGGGATATCCAAAAATCCACCGGTGTATCCATCAGCCTGGGTGAAGACAACCGTTCCATTATGGATGCAGTTTTGAATGAGGTGCTATTGGATCCCCAGAAAGCCTTGCAAAAGGCACAGACAAGTTTGGACTTTGGTGGAGATTATCAGGAAGCGATCATCACCAGAGAATTGGAGGCCGCTAAAGAAAAAGCCAAAAACCTGAGAAGTATTTTTGCCCATATGGCCGTACCTCAGGAGGAGATAGAAAATGACCTTAAATCAGTGGATGAGGCCATCGGCGATATTAAATCTGTTGAAACACTGGTACTGAATGGGATAGTCCACCTGAAGGGCAATTATGAAAAATTGGAACATGGGTACAAAATCTTTGTACAGAATCTTCCCCCTCATATCAAAGAAACCCTGGGTACTAAAACCAATTATACCATCAGTTTTAATTCGCCTACTCCGGAGGGATACAAGTACATTGGAAGAAACCATAAATTCACGGAACAACTTTGCCAATTTTTACTATCACTTGCTTTTGAACCTAAGGCAGGATATGAGCAGATAGCCCGCGCGTCGGTAATCCAGACCAATCAGGTGCAAACCCAGACTACTGTGATACAATTCCGGGTGAGAAATGTCATCAAAGAAGTACAAAGCAAAATTGAAAACATCTCAGAAGAAATGTACCTGTGGGGTTTCGAAGGATTATCCATCGAAGGCAAAACCTTGGATTACGAAACCTGCAAGCAATTAATATTTGGTGCTGAAAGTGTACAAAACCTTTCTTTAGAAAGACAGGAAGACGCCTTTGCCAATCAATTGAACAGTTTTCAGGGAAAACTAGATCAGTTTGTATCATTGGCGGAAGACAGGGCGATTAAACTGGTAGAGGCCCATGGTCGGTTCAAAGCCCTGGTAGGTGGCAAACGATATGAAGCCATTCATCCCATTTTACCTCCTGATATTCTGGGAGTATATGTATTTCTTCCCCAACCCAAAGCTTTCGTAATGGATTGATATGGCATTACCAATCAACATAAAGGACCTGATACTGGGAAAGGCTGTAGAGTCCGACCGGATTGAATACAAGAAAGGCTGGAATCCTGGTCCTATCTATCGATCCATCTGTGCTTTTGCCAATGACTTCGATGATATCGGGGGCGGTTATATCATTGTGGG
>JBBDSB010000358.1:0-6452 GCA_040905205.1 Cyclobacteriaceae bacterium | reverse complement strand
TTACTACGCCCGCACTTTCCGGGATTTTCACAATTAACAACATTGAAAATTTTACAATCAACAGCCTTGTGAGGACTTCTAATTTTACACTATTCTAAATTTAAATGCCATTTTATTAATTATAATATATTTTTTTAATCTTTTTATTGTTTTAATTTTATTAAAAAAACTTTTTTATTACCTTTGACATATCAGACAAAAGGTCTAAAAATTTTGAAATCTTGTAGGGTGATGAAACCTGCCTTCGGCAGGCAAGTAAAATTTAAAACAACTTTTGCCTTTTCATTCCCAATACAGATTTTGATTACACATTGTAGGGTGATGAAACTGGCAGACATGCCCTCCGGTCTCGGGGGTGGGGAGTGCAGTATAAAGCAAATATCGAGCTCGTGTTTTGCCTAACTGCCCCGTGGAGGTTCGACTCCTTCTCCTACAGCAGGTTATTTTGGGTTTATTGTTAATTGACTAAAGCTATGGAATAGTATTCCATAGTTTTTTTTGTTCTTTGATGAAAGCCCGTAACCGTCAAAAATTAATTGTTTCTAATTCATTTTCCTTTTGGTAGGTGACATCACCCGAATTCATAGCATTAGAATGCTAAAAGCAGGAAATAAAATAGCCGGCCAGATACGTTTAAGAATCGTATTGATGATATAAAGGTTAGGGCTTACCCCATATAAAGGTAAGGCCCGATCAGCTGACCGGGCCTTTGAAAATTTCTACATCAGCGCAAAAAACTTGTCCAGATCCGGTATCAAAATGATCCGGGTCCGGCGGTTTTTGGCCATGTTTTCAGGACTGTCATTCTCTACCACTGGAAAAAAACTACTCCTCCCTGCGGCAATAAGCTGCTCCGGTGCTACCTGATAATCTCCCACCAATTTCCTTACAATGGAAGTGGCCCTTTTTACACTCAGGTCCCAATTGTCCTGAAACAATGCCGTGGAAATGGATCGGGAATCGGTATGTCCTTCCACCATCACCTCAATACTCGGTTCACTCTTTATTACTTCGGCCAACCTTTCCAATAAGGCATTGGCATTGTTGTTTATCCTGTAACTTCCGGTATTAAACAGTAACCTGTCCGAAACTGATATCATGACCACGGTCTTGTCGATATCAATGACAATGTCCTGGTCCTGCGTACTGTCCCCTTCACTGATGGCCCCCATAAGGTTGTGCTTGATGGCCAGGTTGACAGAGTCCTCCATGGTTTGGGCTCCTGCCAATAATTCGGGATCCACATTCTGGAGAGTGGCATGCAATTGGTCCCTACCGTTTTTGGATAGGAGCAGGTTTCCAGCTAAAATCAATTTTTCATCATTTTCCTGCTCCAGGGAGATATTCGTATCCCGGAGGGAATTGATTTTGGCATTATAATCTGCTACCCTGGCCTCAATTCTTGCAAATTTTTCTTCCAATTCATTCCGCTCTGAGGTGGTATTGGCCAGGGCAACCTGGGTAGAATTCAATTCGCTTTCCAGTTCGGTATACTTCTTTTTGGAAACACATGAGCCTAATAATCCAAGGCAAATGATTCCTACTATTAATTGTTGTTTTTTCATAATAATAATCGTTGGTTTAGCAAATCCATGAAGACAAAAACAAGGCCAGATTTTTTCATTGGCCGGATTTCTTTAGGTTAGCTTACAGCAGAGGTATAATAATTTTATGAAAATATCGGAAAAGAGAACGATTTCCAGTAGTTTTACTGTTTCGAATGTAAATTACAGCCAGAAAATGTTAGGTAATCGTCTTATTAATTTCGTTTTTCTTTTGGCTTTTATTTCCTGCAATACACCCATTCCAGAGGAAATAGCATCCGCCATGGAGGAGATTCCCGAGAACCTGGACTACAATATTCATGTGAAGCCCATCCTATCGGATAATTGTTTTTCATGTCATGGTCCTGATGAAGCGGCCAGGCATGGAGGTATCCGGCTGGATTTGCCAGAGGATGCCTATTCCAAGTCGACCGAATCAGGGGAAAAGCCTATTGTACCCGGAAATCTGAGGAAAAGTGAGCTTTTTCACAGGATCACCTCCAATGATCCCAACTATTTGATGCCTTCTCCAGATTCGCATTTAACCCTGACAGATAAAGATAAAGCCATCCTTGTTAAATGGATTCAGGATGGGGCAGAATATAAAGACCATTGGGCTTTTTTACCTCCTGAAAAACCAGATATTCCCAAAACAGAGAATTGGGCTCAAAATCCTATTGATCATTTTGTAAAAGAAATGCTGAACCAAAAAGGCTTGTCTCCCAGTGAAAAAGCGGATAAAGAACTCTTATTAAGGAGACTAAGCCTTGACCTTATCGGATTGCCACCCACTATTGAAGAAATGGAAACTTTTATCCAGGACAATTCCGAAAATGCCTATGAAAAACAGGTGGATCGCCTACTGGCTTCTCCCCATTATGGGGAACAAATGGCCATGCACTGGATGGATGTTGCCCGATATGCAGATACCCATGGATATACAGTGGACAGGTTTAGGGACATGTCACCCTGGAGGGATTGGGTCATCCAGGCTTACAATGAAAACCTTTCTTACGACAAATTTATCCTGTACCAAATGGCAGGTGATCTTTTGCCCAATCCTACCAAAGAACAGGTATTGGCCACCGCATTTAACCGTATCCATCCCCAAAATATGGAAGGGGGGATTGTTCAGGAGGAATTTCGGGTAGAATATGTTTCCGACAGGACCAATACCTTAGGCAAAGCTTTTATGGCATTAAGCCTGGAATGTGCGAGGTGCCATGATCATAAATATGATCCAATCAGTCAAAAGGAGTATTTTCAATTGAGCAGTTTTTTTAATCAGGTGGATGAGGCAGGTCAAATATCATGGGATGACGCCATGCCTGTACCAACCATTCTGTGGACAGATGAAGAAAAAGACGAACTCCTTAATATGTTGAAAGGGGAGGTGTCCGTGGCCGAATCAGAACTTGAAGTGGTAAAAGATCAGGAACAAAAGCCTATCGAAGAATGGATATCCAAGGAAAATTACCAATTGGCAGGCTCAAAACCTTTTCCTTCGCATCTAAAGGCCCATTTTGATTTTGAATCCCTGCCCATTCAAAACCTGTTGGGGAAAAAGGAAAAAGGGGTCATGGAAAGCAATGAGGTTAAAAATAGACAACCTGAATTATTGGAAGGCCGAAAAGGAAAAGCCGCCTTGCTTAATGGGGATGCCTGGTTGAGAATGGGCGGGGTGGGAAGTTTTTCCAGGAGTGAGGATTTCAGTGTAGGCCTTTGGATAAAAATCCCAAAAGATCTTGAAAATGGTGCGATCTTTCATACTGGCACCGGTGCGGTTCTTTATAACCGGAGGGGTTATCACCTTTACCTGAAAGATAATCAGCTCGAATTGGTCCTGGCCCACACAGCGCCCTATAATGCCATTATCAAGGAAACCAGTAAAGGCATTCCAAGAGAGGAATGGATCCACTTAATGATGACCTATGACGGCTCCTCGGCGGCAAAGGGTTTGACACTTTTTGTCAATGGGGAAATAACAGCCACGGAAACTAAAAAGGACAACTTATACAAAGACATCCTTTTCAGAGGAAATAATCAGCCGGGTATTCAAATCGGAGCAGTTTGGCGTGGAAGAGGATTGAAAGGAGCCCTTGTGGATGAATTGACGGTTTTTGACCGGGAACTTAGTGAATTAGAGGCCATGCAATTGGGGAACCAGAAAAATTTTCAGGATATCCTACAAAAATCACATCAGCAGCTTACGGAAAATGAAAAACAAATTTTAGGTGAATATTACCTAAAAACTCAATCTGTTTCCTATAGAAATCAAATGCAAAAACTGGTGGAAATTAGGACAAAATACAGCCAGGAGGTGGAACCTATTCAGGAAGTGATGGTCATGGATGACAGGTCTGATAAAAGACCCACTTACATCCTGGAAAGAGGAGAATACCATGCCCATGGAGAAGAAGTGGAGCCAGAGACCCCCGAAAGTGTGATGCCCATGCCAGAGGACTATCCCAGAAATCGCCTGGGACTTGCCAAATGGTTGGTACATGAAAAGCATCCCCTGACAGCGAGGGTTGCGGTGAACCGGATTTGGCAACAGTTTTTTGGCAGAGGGCTGGTCGCTTCCTCCTCTGATTTTGGAAATCAGGGAGAGATGCCTTCCCATCCAGCGCTTTTGGATTGGTTATCTGTTGAATTTATGGAATCGGGTTGGGATGTCAAGCAACTACAAAAATCCATTGTCATGTCTTCCACCTATAGACAATCTTCTTTGGCCACCCAGGAGTTAATTCAAAATGACCCGGATAATATTTGGTTGTCCCGTGGACCATCGGGCCGGCTTCCGGGAGAAATGATCCGGGATAATGTATTGTTTGCCAGTGGGATGCTCGGTGAAGAAATCGGTGGCCCCAGTGTTAAACCCTATCAACCTGAAGGCTTGTGGTCGGTAAATGGAGGTCAATATGTGGAAGCCGAAGGCCAGGATCTTTTCAGAAGAAGCCTTTATACCTTTTGGAAAAGATCTGTACCCCATCCTACCCTCCACATTTTTGATTCCCCCGAAAGGTCCAGCTCCACCATTCAAAGGCAGGAGACCAATACCCCTCTACAGGCACTGGTACTGATGAATGATCCGATTTATGTGGAGGCCTCCAAGGTTTTGGGTGCCCAGCTTACAGGTTACTCAGAGTTGAACCTGGGCCTGAAACAAACGTTTAGAAAATTAACCGGGAGAAATCCCCGTCCTGCAGAAATGGGCGTATTATTGGAATTGAGAGAAAATGAATATCAGAAATTCAAAGCTCATCCTGAAAAAATGAAAGGCTGGCTGGCCCAAGGGGAATATGAAATTCAAAAAACACTTGATCCCTACCAGTGGGCGGCCAATACCGTAGTAGCCAGTGCCATTATCAATGCAGACGCCACGATTACCAAAAGATAAACCTAAAATGTGTCACCATAAAGATCAACATCGTTTCAATCATATTCCCGATTTACATGAACTGGAAAAGAAAATGGACCGACGCCATTTTCTTTCCAAAACCGCCATGGGTATCGGCTCCATCGCACTTGGTTCATTATTTGCCAAAGAAAGTCTGCAGGCCGCAGGATTGGATAAAACTTTGAATTCAAATGGCCTTCCCGGATTGCCCCACCATGCGCCCAAAGCAAAAAGAATCATTTATCTTTTTCAGAGCGGGGGTCCCTCTCAACTGGACCTGTTTGACCATAAACCCATGCTTGATAAAATGCACGGTCAAGACCTTCCCGAATCTATCCGTGGAGGGCAAAGACTTACCGGTATGAGTGCCAATCAAAGTATACTGCCCGTTACCCGGTCTGTTTTTGATTTCAAACAATATGGAGAAAGCCGGACCTGGGTAAGTGAACTAATGCCCCACACCGCCGAAGTGGTAGATGATCTTTGCTTTATCAAATCCATGGTGACCGAGCAGATCAACCATGATCCCGCGATCACCTTCATGCAATCCGGCCATCAGCTCCCGGGAAGGCCTTCCATAGGTGCCTGGATGTCCTATGGGTTGGGTTCGGATAATGAAAACCTACCTGGATTTGTGGTATTGGTTTCCAAAAATGCGGTTAGGGACCAGCCCTTATATGCCAGATTATGGGGCAATGGTTTCCTGCCTTCCCAACACCAGGGGGTTCAGTTCCGCTCCGGTAAGGATCCGGTGTTGTATTTGGGAAATCCTGAAAACTATGAAGGAGAGGACCGAAAAGAAATGATGGATTATCTCAAGACCCTGAATGGTCTGCAATATGATGCCTATGGTGATCCAGAAATCAACGCCAGGATCGCTCAATATGAAATGGCATTTCGCATGCAGACCTCAGTACCAGAGGTAACCGACCTTTCTGACGAACCAGATGATATATTTGACCTTTATGGAGAGGACAGCCGGGATCCGGGCACCTATGCTGCCAATTGTCTTTTGGCAAGAAAACTCATTGAAAAAGACGTAAAGTTTGTTCAGCTGTACCACCAGGGGTGGGACCAGCATGGCAATCTTCCCGGGGGAATTAAAAACCAGTGTCAAAAAACGGATCAGGCCACTGCTGCTTTGATAAAAGATCTGAAGCAAAGGGGATTATTGGAGGATACCCTGGTAGTCTGGGGAGGGGAGTTTGGCAGAACGGTATATAGCCAGGGTACACTCACCGCTGATAATTATGGAAGGGATCATCACCCCAGGTGTTTTACCATGTGGATGGCCGGGGCAGGTGTAAAACCTGGGTTCAGCTATGGAACTACTGACGATTTTGGTTATAATGTGGCCGAAAAACCAGTCCACATCCACGATTTCCATGCCACCCTGATGCACCTTTTCGGTGTGAATCACGAAAGGCTGATTTTTAAACACCAGGGAAGAAGGTACCGTTTGACAGATGTGGCAGGAAATGTGGTAAAGGATTTATTGGTTTAATACC
>JBBDSB010000357.1:0-1097 GCA_040905205.1 Cyclobacteriaceae bacterium | reverse complement strand
GTAAATCCGCCATGGTCCCAAACTTCATTTGGATTTTCCAATAGGGGGGAAATGTCACGGCCATGTAAATATTTTGGGGCTTCCAAACCACAAAGAGCGGCCAAAGTTGGATAAAGGTCTACCAATTCTACCACACGATCACAAACTTTGCTGTTACCTGCCTTACCCGGGGCCGCAATAAGCAGGGGAACCCGGGCGGATTCCTCAAATAGGCTTTGCTTTTTCCATTGACCATGTTCGGAAAGATGGTATCCGTGGTCACTCCAGAATACGACAATTGTATTTTCCGCAAGTCCCAAATCCTCCAGCGCAACCAGTAGTTTACCCACCTGGGCATCCACAAATGTCACAGAGGCATAGTAGGCCCTGATCACCTGTTTGCGCTGAAGTTCATCAAGCCCCCAATAGAGGGGATTGGTCCAAAAGGCAGCTTTCGGAATGTCATTGAAATGATCCTCTGGCTCGTCGGGCAAAACAATACTTTCCAAAGGGTACCTATCAAAGTATTTCTTTGGGGCGATGTAAGGACAATGCGGACGATAAAAACCTGCCGCAATAAAGAAAGGCTTATCTTTATTTTCTGCCATTAACCGAATGACCTCATCGGCGACCATTCCATCTGTCTGTTCCTCATCAGTACCGGCTGCTTCCATCCAACTTAAAGAACTGCCCAAGCCCCTATCTGGAGTGAGGTTGATTAACTTTTCCTCATCCCATTTATCCCTGCCAATCGGATTGATGACCTGGTTCCAGGACTGGGGATCATCCAAACCATTGGTACCAATATCTCCCGGGACCCCATAATGATAAATTTTTCCAACTCTTGCAGAAAAAAACCCATTATTCTTGAAAAATTCAGGTAAGGTAGTGACAGTGGGAATATTGTCCCTAAATTCCGTCTTAAGGTCAAAAACCTGTGTCGTATCCGGGCGGAGACCCGTCAAAATGGAAACCCTGCTTTGGCTACATTGGGGGTATTGGCAATAAGCCTTATTAAACTGCATACCCATTTTTGCCAGTCTTTCCAGATTGGGGGTTTTTACCAGGTCATGCCCATAGCCACTGAGACCATTATTGAGGTCATCCGAGGCGATAAA
>JBBDSB010000356.1:0-6461 GCA_040905205.1 Cyclobacteriaceae bacterium | reverse complement strand
AGGATTTTTTTATTTACAAATCAGTGGCTTACTTTTGTTTAACACTATTTAGAACGTCCTATGATCAAATATGTTTTATCGACATCCAATCCAGCCTCCCAATTGTTGAATATTGTCCTTTCTCTGGACTGTGATTCCGGTGAAACCGTTTTTTTACAATTACCATCATGGCGGCCCGGCAGGTACGAATTAGCCAATTATGCCCAATACATCAAGGAAATAAGCGCTAATTCAGCCGGTAAAGCAGTGCCCATTTCAAAAGTCACCAAAGACCGTTGGTCATTTCAGGCGCCAACAAAGGAAACCTATGAGGTACATTATTCCTTTTTTGCGGGTCAAATGGATGCAGGGGGAAGTTGGCTTGATCCCTCCCAGCTATATCTTAATTTTATCAACTTTATTTTTGAAATTATGGGAAAAGAAGATCAGCCCATATCGGTTTCCCTTGACCTTCCGCATTCCTATAAAGTTGCCACCGCCTTGCCAAAAAAAGCAACCCACATTTATCAGGCTGATCACTTCCAACATTTAGTGGACTCCCCAATGATAGCTGCCAAGGAATTGCGCCATGAATACTACACTCTAAAAGGCAGCCGTTTCCATGTTTGGATAAAAGGAGAAATTCATTTTGACCTCAACCAGGTGCTGCACTATTTTGAAAATTTCACCAAAGCCCAGGTAAAAGCCTTTGGATCCTTCCCGGCTGAAGACTTCCATTTTTTAATTCAGCTGCTACCGTATCCACATTACCATGGCGTGGAGCATCAATTTTCAACTGTAATCACCTTGGGGCCCTCCAAATCCATGAATGAAAAGACCAACATTGATAAATTAATAGGGGTATGTTCTCATGAATTATACCATTTCTGGAATGTTTGCCGAATTCGTCCTTCCGCTCTTTTGCCCTATGATTTTTCAAAGGAAGCCTATTTCCAAGAGGGCATGGTGGCAGAAGGGGTCACCACCTACATGGGTGACCGTTACCTCCATCAAAGTGGGTATTATTCCAGGGAAGAATACCTGCGGGTTCTTGAAAAAATGATCAACCGGGAGTTTGAAAGTTTAGGGTGGAAAAACCAATCTGTAGTAGCCTCCAGTTGGGATTTATGGCTGGATGGCTACAAACCCGGTGTTCCGGAAAAAAAGGTGAGCATATATAACCGCGGTGCATTATTGAGCTTATGTCTTGACCTGATCTTATTTGAAAAAGGGCAATGCCTTCAGAAAGTAATGAATGCCATGTGGAAGAATTATGGGCATAAAGCAATCGGATATAAACTCTCTGATTTTGAAAACCTGGTCTTGGAAACATCTGGAAAAGACCCCAAAATCACCCGATTTTTTGATGATTTCGTTTGGGGGACTGAAGATTTATTTCCCCTTTTAAAAGACCTCCTGCACCATATTCGGGTCGGGTTAATTGGTCAACCCAGAGAAAATGTTTTAGAAGGTAATTTTGGAATCCTCACCGACCCCAAGGGAAGGATTATAAAAATCCACCCCAATGCCACGGCTTACCAGGATTTGATGATAGGGGATGATATTAAGCATTACACTGCCGGAAATAATTTTTTAAAACTGGAAATATTGCGATTTGAAGAGCAATTCAATATTGAATTAGAGGAAAACAGCAACTCTTTTTATCAATCCTATTCTCTGAAAATACCAAAGGAAACTGATGTTCTGGATCAATTTTTACAACAATAGAAAACACAAATACCAGATAGAAGGAAAGAATTTTCAACCGAATAGCTGAAACATAAATCCCAAGCAATCCGTACAAGTCCATAAAACCCAAAATATACTTGCCATGGATACCATTCACAAAATAGAACATTGGGCGGATTTACATCATCCAAAATGGATCGATTTTATCCGGGTTGCTTTAGGTTTATTCATTCTTTATAAAGGCATCCTCTTCATATCCAATACGGATGCGCTAATGAACCTGATCCGTAATGCGGATATCGATTTTTTTCATATGGCACTGGCCCATTATGTTGCATTTGCCCATTTGGTTGGTGGCCTATTGATCGCAATGGGCTTGCTGACAAGGTTGGCTGTTATCATTCAAATCCCCATATTATTGGTTGCCGTGTTTTTCGTGAACATCGAACAGGGGTTTCTTTCCGCTACCAATAACCTTGAGTTTGAAATTTCATTTCTGGTGCTGATCCTATTGTTTGTCTTTCTCATATATGGATCAGGAAATTTTTCTGTGGATAGGTTCATGAAAAAACACCCACATTGGTAAAAATCGACGGTCTCCCGGGAAGTAGTTTCAGGATTTTACTCGAATAATGAGTCATCCATAGGTCCGTTCACTTCAATGGATACTACCCTGCTCTCCATTGGAAAAGGCAATTGGGGGTTTTTTATATTAATTCTCATGGGGAAAAGTACGCCTTCTACTTCCTGGTAATCTGAAAACTCAAACTCACCAGACATTTCCGATGAAGATCTTATTTTTAGGTCACTACTCATGCTAAAATATTCCCTGGATTGAAAACCGGCTGGTGTGGTGACCACAACAGTATGTGCCCTCTCGCCATCTATTTCAATAGGTTCACCTAATTCCATGCTAAACCCAAGTTTTGCGTAATGTATTTCAGGGATAATGTACAAGTTGGTTTTTACCGCTTCCAACTGATCACCTCTAAGTCCCTGATTTTGCCCCATAGCATTGATGTATCCCTGGTTTCCCTTAACAACGGTTTTTTGAACGACATTGCCGTTGATGACAGTCTGTTCAATAAGCCGTTTTTTTTCAATATCCCTTCCTATGCTCATCTCGATTTCCATATCCTGGACCTCTGCCTCCATGACCATCATTATGGTTTTAATTTGATTGATGTTCTCCATTCCGCCCACGGCTTTGATATAACGATCTATGATTTCGGTTGGTTTTACGCTATCTTCAACCGGCTCAATTTCACTACTCAGGTCCACAAAAAAACCCAAAGCTAAAATCCAAATGTTAAATGGTATGAATATAGTCATCAAATTAAGTTTTATCCCTTGGCAATCACCAATTAATTAAAGTCTTCTTCATTCATGTCGATATTTAACTCAATGCCCTCAACTTTTGAATTCAACACGACGGGAATCATGGGGCTTTTCATGGCCAATTCAACGGGAAACATTACCCCTTCAAAATCCTCATAGGCCAGGTAACTGATTTCCCCGGACACCTCATTTTCGCTTTTGATTTTAAGTCCGGATGAGACACTATAATAATTGGTAACCTTTCCACCTGTAGGATTGGTAATGATCAGCTTATATGCCGGATCCCCATCTATCTCCTTGACACCATCCAATTCCATACTGTAGCCCAGAGATTCATAATGTAATTCGGGGATGATCCATAAGGAAGCCATTTTAACGTCTTCATATTGTTCGTCGGTAAGGGTTTGGGACTGTCCCATTGCACTTACGGTAGCTTCTCCGTTTTTTAAGATGGTTTTTGAAGCTTCATTACCCATCATCATTACCTTTTGAACCATTCTTTGATTGGGAATATCATGAATGGTAATCATATTCAATTTGGTTCCCTGAATTTCAGCAACCATTTCAATCCTGGCAGATTGAATTTTTTCGGCAGCAGTTTTTCCACCTATTGCTTCTACATATTTCTCCAACACTTCATCAACATTCAAATCCGCCTCTGTTAGGATGATTTCCTGTACTTCCTCCCCATTGTTATTATACAGTTTGACTTCTCCAAATTGTTCCAATCCCTCCTTTATATCTGATCCGTTTCCCACCACGGTAATATAAAGGTTTTCAGGGTTGAGGTATTTCCTGGCTGCGGCGTTGATATCTTCTACGGTCAAAGCCTCTAACCGTTTCAAATAGGTAGCATAAAAGTCTTTAGGGAGATTATACCTGGCAATATTGATGGCAAATGAAGCGATGGTCGTTGGGCTTTCCAAGGATCTGGCAAAACTTCCACTCAAATTGGCTTTCGCCGTTTTAAGTTCGTCCTCATCAATACCGTTTTCTTCCATATTCCGGATTTCATATAGCATCTCGTGAACAGCTGAATCCGTTACTTCGGTCCTAACCGATGCACTTGCCGTAAAACTGGCCATCAGCCTATCAGAACCGATATTGGACCGGGCCCCATAAGTATAGCCTTTGGTTTCCCGTAAGTTGGCATTTAGCCTTGAATTAAATCCCCCTCCCAGGATAAAATTAAGTACACGTGTACTCAAAAAATCCTCTTTGGTCACATGCATCTCAAGGGGATAACTCATCTTCAAAACCGACTGAACCGCAGAGGACCTGTCCAAAAGAGCGACATGATTAGATTCGGGGGGAACAGGTTTATCATATTTATGAGTAGGAACATCACTTTTTTCCCATTGGGAGAAATGTTTCTCCACCAAATTTTCAGCTTCTGCTTTGTTGATATCTCCTACAATGGCCAAATAGGCAATATTGGGTCGGAAATAGGTTTTATAGTACGTTTTAATGTCCTCTAAATCCACATTTCCCACCGTTTCCTCGGTCATGTTTTCACCATAGGGATGATCCTTGCCATATACGAGGGCATTGGTAAGGATGCCAGAGAGGTAATCCGGATCATCTTTTGTTGTCGCCAATCCTGTTAAGGTTTGCTTTTTTTGTTTGTCCAACTCCTCTTGAGGGAACACCGGATGATATAACACATCCGTCATCAGTTCCAATAACTTTTTTTGGTGCTTTTTCAGGGAAGAACCTGTGATGCTGGTAGAACCGGCATTTAAGGAAGCTCCGATAAAATCTATCTCCTCATCCAATTCTTCTTTGGTTCTGGACTGGGTTCCTCCCATCATCATTTCTCCTACAAAGCTGGTGAGGCCGGCATTATCGCCTTCAAACAAGGGATCCCTATCCAAAATCAGGGAAAATGTGATTCTGGGCAATTTGTCATTTGGAACGACAAATACCTTCAATCCATTCTGCGATTCGAAGGTGGCCGGATCCTGAATTTCTATGGCTGGAGCAGGTCCTGGTTCTGGTAAAACTGATCTGTCCACCTGGGCATGAACGGCCATTAGGTTAGCAAAAAAGACCAGGACACTTATATATAATGTTTTCATATCTAATTCACTTAAAATTTAAAAGCTGGTTATTGGTTTTCCGTGGTTTGCTGGGCTTTGGGTAAATAGTACATGACCACCCTTGCATCCAATGTCAGGTATTCCCTGGCAACATTTTGGATATCACTGAGGGTTACCTCCCTGTATTTTTCCAGTTCTCTATTGATATAATCCGTTTCTCCGTAAAACAGTTTTGCTTCTGCCAGATTTTGGGCAATCCCATCAATGGATGCATTTTTACTGACGATATTATTTTCAATAATATTTTGAAGTTTTTGAAATTCATAATCCGAAATCCCTTCTTGCTGCACTTTCCTTATCAACTTATCGATTTCAGCCTCCAGGTCAGCAGGTTCTATGCCCATATTGGTAAATCCATACATGATGAATATGCCGCCATCTTCCAAATCCATCGGCATGGCCTGCATAAAAAGGGCTTTTTGCTGTTTGTCCACCAGCTCTTTGGTCATTAAAGAAGATTTTCCTCCGGTAAGATAGGTAGAAAGCATATCCAATGCATGGGAATCAGGATGATTTTTGGGGGGAAGGTTATAAGCTTGGATAACAGCAGGCACCTGGATATTATCATAAATGATATCCCGGACCTCCGTTGTTTTCTTTGGCTCGACTACCTGAGGGCGGTAAATATTTTCCTTGCCCTCCGGAATTTCACTGAAATATTTTCTAACCCAAGCCTCCGTTTGTTCATAATCGATATCGCCGGCAACTGTTAAGATGGCATTATTTGGCACATAAAAATCCTTGTAAAATTGCCTAAAATCCTCCAGATTGGCTGCATTCAGGTGTTCCAAAGAACCTATTGGTGCCCATTGATAAGGATGTTTGGTATAAGCCCTGGACAGGGTTTCATTTAAGATGCTTCCGTAAGGCTGATTGTCTATCCGTTGTCTTTTCTCTTCCTTTACGACTTCCCGTTGTGTTTCCAATCCTACTTCATCAATTTTGGCATGCAGCATCCTTTCGCTCTCCAGGTACAATGCCAGTTCAAGATAATTGGAAGGCATGGATTCATAGTAATAGGTGACATCATTAGAAGTGAAAGCATTTAAAACCCCTCCGTTTCCTTCCACCAAATCCGTATATTCTCCCCGCTCTATATTTTCCGATCCCTCAAATAGGAGGTGCTCAAAGAAGTGGGCAAAGCCTGTTTTCTCCGGATCTTCATTTTTTGATCCAACATGGTACAATACGGATGTTACGACGATCGGGGTATTGTTGTCCTGGTGCATGATTACATGCAGGCCATTGTCCAGGGTGAATTCCCTGAATTTAATCTCATTTTGGGCCATTAACTGGGATTGAACCAATAAACCCACCAATAACAATGAAAGAAAACTTTTCATATGTTTATAATTT
>JBBDSB010000355.1:0-1098 GCA_040905205.1 Cyclobacteriaceae bacterium | reverse complement strand
CAAGCTGAAATTGAAATTAATGATGAAATATCACAAAATCCCAATTATTAAATAATTTAAGTTTTGCACCTTGATTTATACAAGCTGGGAGTATTATATGCCCCTGCAGCTTGTTAAAATGTTTAATTAAATTTTCCATTCTATAGTTCTTTTCCGTTTGTTGACAGACCGGGGGGAGTCCAATATTATTAGCCAGGGGTTTCAACCTCTGGTTTATTAAGGAATAAAATAAAGTTTTGGCGGTTCCGGTAATCATCGGAATGCTTTTTTGTGCAAAAATTGTGACAAAACGGGGGCTGGAATATATGAGGGAAAAGTCTACCTTGGCCCGGGAGTGTGATTCTGGAATAATTAAAAATTTGTTAATTTAACAGGTAAATGATACTTTTAACATGATGAAGATAAACACAAATTCTATTGACAGGCGTAAATTTTTGGAAAAGTCACTCCTTTTGGGAACCTCTGGTTTATTGGCTCCGTCCATAATCACTTCGGCGAACGCTCAGGCAACGTCTCGAACCACCAAGGACGATATCTCCATAGCCCAATGGGCTTTGGTCAGTGAGGTGAGATCAGGTAAGTGGAAAACGCTGGATTTCCCAAAAATTGCCAGGGAAGATTTCGATATCAATGGAATCGAATTTGTCAATACCCTGTTTGAATCCCCCACCATGTCGTATTTGAACCAATTGAAACGAAATGCAGATGATCATGGTGTAACGATGGTATTGATCATGGTGGATGGAGAGGGAGATGGGTGCTCGGCTACCAAGAAAGAGCGGAAACAATTTGAAATTAATCACCGGAAATGGATTGATGTGGCCCATTATTTGGGTTGCCATTCTATCAGAACAAATTGTCGTGGCCCTCAAAATGTATCAAAGGAAGAAGCATTAAAATGGGCTGCAGAAACCTATCATATGACGCTGGAGTACGCTATTCCCGCCAATGTGAGCGTACTAATAGAAAACCATGGTGGACTATCGAATGATGCGGACTGGATGGTGGCTTTGATGAAGGAGGTGGATAACCTTTATTTTGGGTCTTATCCGGATTGGAGGGAGCCTGCTGATGATTTTGATAACTATGATTATTTAC
>JBBDSB010000354.1:0-6479 GCA_040905205.1 Cyclobacteriaceae bacterium | reverse complement strand
GTAATAAATTTTTCATATTTTGGGTATTGTTTAATAAAACATTAGATCAAACAGGAATAGTCCAATGCCAATCAGCACTATCCTGAATTTAGGGTATTTGATGTTTTTCAGGAGGGTAATTCCATTATCCTCCTGTTTTTCCGGGATTTCAGTTGGTCATAGGCTATTTATTAAAATTGATGATTACTTTTTTTCCTTTTAATTGGTGTTTAAAACCTACGGAAGAACTTAATACTTCCAATACATTTTCCAGCATTTCATTATTTTGAAAGGTTCCTGAACATAATGATTGAGGCACATTACCCTGTAATTGGATATTTACACCATACCAGCGTTCCAAAGCAGAAATGACATCTAAAATGGGCGTTTTCTCAAAAATCAAAATCCCATCAATCCAGGAAATGAATTTGGACACATTCACTGCTCTTTTTTGAAATTTCTCTCCTGTATCAGTTAATACAGATTGTTCACCCGGCTTTAAAAGAAGTAAGTCTTCCAATCCTTCTTTATTAATGTTCACCATTCCGCTCACCAAAGTGACTTTCACCTTTTCACCAGGGTTAAATGTGTTAACATTAAATGAAGTACCCAATGCAGTGGTAGTAATGCCATTGGCCAGCACCTTGAATGGATTTAATGAATCTTTACTTACCGTAAAAAATCCCTCCCCCTCCAATTCAATGCTCCTGTTTGATAAAAAATTTTCAGGATAGGTGATTTTACTATCGGAATTTAAATAGACCACGGACCCATCCTGAAGATGAACTTTGGTTTTTTGACCTGGTGGATTGTATTTGGTCACTATTTTTTCAGAATCTGAATTCTCAATATTTGGCTTTTCTACATTACCCATGTCCATGAGATAAAACCATAACAAAAATCCAATCAACAAAAAGCTGCAGGCCCAATTAAACCAGGATACAAAGGATGGATGAAATTCACGATGAGCTTTTTGTTTCTCAGGTTTAGGATAAAGCTTTGGGTTGGTTTTGATCCTTTTCCATATTTTTTCAACATCCGGATTTTGTTTATTTAAATTTTCAGGATTGTCTTTCCAAATTTCCTCCGTTTTATTGGATAAAAAAGCATCACCTTCCGAAGATTGCAACCAATCCAGGAAAGACCTTGCCTGATCTTTAGACATCCGACCTTCAAAAAAATCCTTTAAACCAGAATTGGGATCCATTTCAATATTTTAACTCTTCCGAAAATTTTATTACGCCCTATATAGCAACATTAGTAGGCGAAGTACTCATTCCAGAATAAAACATTTCAGTTAATTTAATTAAAAGCGAAAAAATTTAAATAATCGGCAGCTAAAATAATAATAATTTATAGATTTGGTAAAATCAAAAAAACATTCCAAGTAATGATTTTCATTTGAATCATTTTATTTTTAACATTTTTTGTGGCTCGGAAAATTTGATTTTCAACTGTTCTCCTGGACAGCTGAAGCTTTTCGGCAATTTGATCAATAGATTGACCATCCGTATTTTTCATCAAAAAAATCTGCTTTTGGCCCTTTGGAAGTTGATTGATCATTTCTTTGGTAAGCTCGTACAGATCAGCGTAATCCACTTCTTCTTCTGTATTATTGGAAACCTCGAATTTCCGGGAAATACCATATTTTTGAAATGCAATCAATCTTGCTTCTCTTTTTACTTTTCTTACGATCAAAGACCTTACGATGGCAATCATATAGGCATTGATAGAAAGAGAACTATCAAGATTCTTCCTGTTTTTCCAAATGATTAAGAAGACCTCCTGAACAATTTCCTCTGCATCCTCATGGCTAAGATTCATCTTTTTGGAAGTGTAATAAATTTTTTTGGAAAATGCCCTGTATAGTTGCTCAAATGCTTTTTCATCATTTTCTGATATCCGCTTTACCATGCATTCGATACCCGGGAATTTATTGCTTTCGACCATACACAATATTATATCAATAATACCTAAACATAACGAATATAATATTAATGATAAAAAAATTCTAGATAATTTTTGAAAAATAACAGAGAAGGATGACCATAATATAAAAAAATATTTTACCACTTAAATTCTATCCTGTTGATCCGATCAAGTTTTCGAGGTATTTTTTTGTCTTCATAATATAGTCATTTTTATTTCCCGAAATTTCACATTCTATGATGATATTTTCTATGATGATATTGCCTTCAAATCCGATCTCTTTAAGATAAGATACTACTTCCGATAAATCCATTTCTCCCTAGGGAATAAGGACTGCATTAGCTAATTCATTGGGGTCAATAGGATAGGTCCCGTCCTTTGCATGAAGCTCCTTCACATATTTACCGAGCATTTTCAACCCATACAAAGGGTTGGATTAGCCGTACATGGCCCCATAGACCGTATCATAGATAATAAATACCTTGAAACTGTAGTACATTCAAATGGGCTGGCAAAAGGATGTGGCAGTCTCCTACATGATGGGATTCCCACGGCTTCTTCCGCCTACCGATGACGTTTCCAAAATAGGCGGAATCTCAGATTTCCAGGTTTCACCCCCTGAATTTAACCAATACCTGGCTATCAAAAAACGGGGAAGATTTGCGGATTTCAGAAAATAAATTTCCTGTTCCTGTATCTTCGATAACCCGGACAAGGGAATCGGGGATGCCTGCCCAGATTCAAAATAGAAAGCAAGGGCATTACATTTTATCAAACTGCGAAAGGTTGAGGTTAGCGTCTATATCTTCATTGGAAAACCGCATCTCATCCCAAAAAACCTGCTTTTGTCCGGTGGCTGCCTGCCTGCCCAAAATGGCAGTAAGGGTGGATTGGGAACCGGAAACCGCTTCGTTCAGGTAGTTGCCGGACGCTATGCTGGAGATAAAACTTTTCACTTTATTTTCATTGGAATCATGAAGGGAAGAGGTGAATACGCCTGCTGACTGCTGCTGGCGGCTTTGCTCGCTGGAGTCCTCCTTTAAGATACCGGAATCCCACTTATTTTCCCCATCTATGAAAACGCCTCCACTGTAATGGGCAGCGGCAATACCCTTGGTGCCGATAAAGCGGGCACACACATCCCCAAAACTGGGCCCCAACTGGGTGGAATGAAAACTAACATTGATATTATCAGGATATTTATACAGCACCTGGTAATTGTTCCAGGTATCCCCAAAAGCATCCACCCCATTTCTTCCACCGGAACCTATGGCACTGATGGGATTTTTTTGAAGGGTCCAATTACAGACATCCAACATATGAATCCCCTGATCCAATAATATCCCGCCTGACAATGCCCTGAAATGAAACTGATTCCGGATCCTTGCTTCATCATTTGACATATTGTCAATGGGTTTCAAAGGAACGCGGGAAGAAAAATAATACAGCTGGGCATTGATGATATCTCCGATGGCTCCCTTCTGCACCTTTTCCACCATTTCTCGGTAGGCGGTGGCATGGCGGATCTGAAATCCAATGACCAGGCTCAACTTTCCATTAATACTGCTTCCTGCTGCTTCCACCCTCTTACACCCTTCCACATCCAAGGCAACGGGTTTTTCACAATAAATGTGCTTGCCGGCAGCTACCGCTGCTTCCACAAATTCGGGGTGGGTATATGCGGGGGAGGAGATTAACACCGCATCCACTGCTTTATTATTCAAAAGGGCTAGATAGGCTTTTGAACCTTGGTAAATATTCGATTTGTCTATTTCCGAAAACCCTTTTTCCTGATTCAGTTTATCCAATTTCTCCTTGGCTACATTCAATTGATCCTCAAATAGATCTGCCATGGCCACAATATTGATATTGGTATGTTTGGACATGGCGGTGATGACGGAGGTGCCCCGGTTGCCACAGCCAATAATTCCCACCTGCACGGCAGAGTTGGCTTTCGAACCAAAAGCGGTGGTCGGTTTCAAAAGGGTGATGGCAGAAATGGCGGCGGCTCCTTTTATAAAGGACCTTCTTTGAATGTTTGTCATTGAATGATAAAGTTTTAGGTTTATAGGTTAGCATTTACTGTTTATCAGGATAAAATGGCCTTGACCACATGTCCATGGACATCTGTAAGCCGGAACCTTCTACCCTGGTGTTTAAAAGTCAATTTTTCATGGTCAACACCCAAAAGATAGAGTAGGGTAGCCTGAAAATCATGTACGTGCACTGGATCTTTGACGATATTGTACCCAAATTCACAGGTTTCACCATGGGTATATCCTTTCTTAACACCACCCCCTGCCATCCACATGGTAAAGCACCTGGGATGATGGTCCCGGCCGTAATTATCCATTGTCAGTCTACCCTGGGAATAATTCGTTCGTCCAAACTCTCCACCCCAAACTACCAAAGTATCATCGAGAAGCCCTCTTTGCTTCAAATCCATCACCAGGGCAGCCCCTGCCTGGTCTACACTCTTACTCATCACTTGTATATCCTTTGGCAAATTGCCATGTTGATCCCATCCCTGATGATAAAGTTGTATGAATTTAACGTCCTTTTCTGCCAACCTTCTGGCCAAAAGACAATTGGCAGCAAAAGTACCCGGCTTTCTTGAATCGGGTCCATACATATCATAGATGTAATCGGGTTCTTTTGAAATATCCATGGTTTCAGGGACGGAGGCCTGCATGCGGTAAGCCATTTCATATTGGGCGATACGAGAATTGATCTCAGGGTCCATCACCTTTTCATATTGCTCCTCATGGAGTTCCTTTAAGGCATCCAGCATCCTGCGTCGGCTTACATTTTTAAGTCCCTCCGGATTATTCAAGTAAAGGACAGGATCCTTCCCCGATCGAAACTGAACCCCTTGATGAAGAGAGGGCAAAAAACCACTTCCCCATAATTTTGCATAAAGAGGCTGGCCACCTTGTCTTCCCTTAGAAAGCAAAACACAGAAATCCGGTAAATTTTTATTGTCACTGCCTAAACCATAACTGATCCAGGAACCCATGGAGGGACGACCACTGAGCTGGGACCCTGTTTGGAAAAATGTAATGGCCGGATCATGGTTGATGGCTTCGGTATGCATGGACTTGATAAAGCACAATTCATCCACAATTTTTGCCGTATGGGGCATGAGCTCGCTGACCCATGCACCACTTTTCCCATGCTGGGCAAAATCAAAAACAGAGCCAGCCAAAGGAAAGGAATTTTGACTGGAGGTCATTCCGGTAAGGCGCTGTCCTGCCCTTATGGACTCAGGTAATTCCTGACCGAAACGCTCATTGAGCAGGGGTTTATAATCAAAAAGCTCCATTTGTGAGGGTCCGCCACTCTGGAAAAGATAGATGACCCTTTTTGCTTTGGGGACAAAGTGCAAATTATCCAATACGCCACCACCATTACTATTTGGGGCCATTTTGGCCATGAGTTTACCAGGATCCAGCAAGGAGGAAAGTGCCAAGGAGCCCAATCCCAAACTTGTCTTGGTTAAAAATTGTCGGCGGTCAATATGTTGATTATGTAATAAGCTCATTTTACTATAGTTAAACGAATGGGATGAGGCCAATACCTAAAATAATCTTGATAGGCTGGGTGTTCAACCCATATGGTCATCATCTTTTATATACGGCTTCATCGTAATTGATTAAGGTAGTCGCCACCATGGAAAGCGCCGCTACTTTTTCCTTAGGCAGAGTGGGATCCCTTGCATGGTCCCCTACATTCAGAAGGCTGTCCGCTGCAACCGGCGATGCTTCGAAATCGGCTAATTCCACCTTGTAAAGCCTTTCCAAAATCCTTAATTCATCAGGATCAGGGCTTCTGCTTGTCATGGCTTTAAAACCGTAACGGATTTGATTTTGGAGCTTATCACCCCCGTTTTTTATCATGTTTTCTGCCAATATTCTTGAAGCTTCCAGGTACTGTGGGTCATTCATCAGCACCAGTGCCTGTAAAGGGGTATTTGTTTTTTGCCTTTCAACGATACAATTGTATTTATCGGAGGCGTCAAAACTGACCATCGAAGGAGGGGGTGAACTGCGTTTCCAAATGGTATAGAGGCCTCGCCGGTAAAGGTTTTTTCCGGTATCCTGCACGTATTCCCTCACATTGGCAGTGGCCAGTTCTTTCCATAAACCTTTTGGCTGATAGGGTTTCACACTCCGCCCACCTATTTCCTTTACTAGCAAACCACTGGAAGCAAGGGCATTGTCCCTGATCATCTCCGCTGGCAGGCGGTAACTGGGGCCCCGGGCCAGCCAAACATTTCCAGGGTCTTTTGCTCTTAGTTCATCGTTCAGGTGGGAGGACTGTCGGTAAGTCGTCGAGGTGACCATCAGCTTAAGCAGCTCCTTGAGGTTCCAACCCGATTCCCTGAACTGAACTGCCAGCCAATCCAGCAATTCCGGATGAGAGGGAAAATCACCCTGATTTCCGAAATCATCGGAAGTAGCCACTATTCCATTTCCAAAAATCATTTGCCAATACCGGTTGACTGCCACCCTTGCCGTTAAAGGATTGTCCTCATGGATCACCCACCTGGCCAGGCCCAAACGGTTTTTGGG
>JBBDSB010000353.1:0-6481 GCA_040905205.1 Cyclobacteriaceae bacterium | reverse complement strand
TACTTTGCATAAACTTTTACTTTCCATAAAAATTGTTATGTAAAGCTTTACATAATGCATTCAGGGATGAGAAAAGCACGAACGGTTGCGGAGAGGCACAGGTGCGCAATGAGATAGCAGCGGTGAAAGTCCCCCAGTTTGTGGTGGCAATGCACGCATTCGTCCATCTGGCAGATCATATACTCAACAGATCAAATACTGCCATTGAATTGCCCAGGGCTAAATGGGAACTTAAAAACACACGCCTCAGACCATCCACCAATAACATCCTCAACAACTTCAGAGGATGCTATGTATTCGAAAAATTGGGGAAATCTTTCTCCGACTTCGTAGCAAAACAGCGACTGATCAATAACACCGTTAATCCAATAATTGATGCTGTAAACCCCCTTTTTTATATAAGAAGATAACCAAACTCGAGATTGCCTACTGCTTTAGCTGTAGGCAAACTGGATTTTTTCAGCATTATTGGCTTTAGCCAAATCATTTATCCTTGAACCTCTCAAATCCATATTTCACAATAAACTCCTCATATTCTTCCTGGAATGTTTTTCGTTGATGATGCGCTTCTTGATTTCTGATATATTTTCTGATCTTATCAACCATCGATTCAGAAACAGATACCGCAAAATATTCATCCTGCCATTCAAACTTCTCCTGGGTAAGTTTCTGTCGATTGATCCAAAAAGAAGATTCCCCTTTAATCAATTGCATCAATTTTTCGATGGTTTGGTCCACCCCAATAGAAATAAGGCAATGACAATGGTCTGAATATCCGTTGATGTGATCGATGAAAATACCTCTCTTCACAGCATTTTCCCTTATATGAGCCCAAACTATATTTCTCAATTTTATTGAATCAAGGAATGGCACCCGATTTTTGGTACTCCAAACAAAATGAATATAAACCTTTACAAATGGCATATTTAAAATGGAGGAGGGTATATCAAATTTAATAAATCATTTGAAATTTTCGCAAACCGAAACGAATTAAAAAACCTATGGCCTTACTTTTACTCAATTTTGGCTAAAGCCGGGGTTTTGGGATTCAATTATTTGGAATGGGCTAAAGCCGCATTCCTATTGAAGGAGGTTTGAAAAATGATTTAACGTCCATAATATGAAAACCGCATTCCTTTGAATCAATTGCCTACTGCTTTAGCTGTAGGCAAACTGGATTTTTTCAGCATTATTGGCTTTAGCCAAATCATTTATGCAATTCTATTCAAAAATAAAAAAGGCTCCCCATCCTTCGATGAAAAGCCTTCTTCCTCCAATTTTATCAAAATCTATGGAAGGAGCTTGCTTCTAAAAACCATCAGCTTCTCCCGGGTCATGTCATGCATGGAGTGGGGGATACCTCCCAGGCCTTCCCCGGAAGCATCCCGGCCGCCGAAAGGCATCCAGTCTACCCGAAATGCGGTATGGTCGTTGACCATCACTGCGGTGGCATTGAGCTTTTGAACGGTGTCAAGTGCCAGGTCGATATTCTTGGTAAAGACAGCGGCCTGGAAATGGTATTCCAGGCTGTTGGCCAGTTTGATGGCCTTATCCCGGTCGGCATAGGAATAAACACAGACCACAGGTCCGAATATTTCTTCTTTCGATACCCTGACATCATGGGGAGGGTTGAACAAGACGGTGGGCTCAAAACAGGTGTCGCCGATGCGCTTGCCGCCGCATAGTAGTTCGGCACCGCCATCCACGGCTTCTTTTACCCATCCTTCCACCCGGTCCACTTCTCCGGTACGGATCAGAGGACCTACTTCGGTAGCTTCATCCAAGGGATCGCCGACCTTTAGTTTTTTGGCAGCAGTGGCCATGTCCTCGGCCAGTTTTTTGGCCAGTTTTTCATGGACAAATACCTTTTGCACCGAGACGCAAACCTGTCCGGCATGGTAAAAGCCGCCTTTTACCAGCAGGGGCAACATGTCTTCCACATCGGCATCGGGCTCTACGATCACCGGAGCCGCACCCCCATGTTCCAGGGCACAACGGGTGCCGGGGGCCAGCTTGGACTTGAGGTACCAGCCGATTTTAGCCGATCCGATAAAAGACAGGAAATTGATCCGCTTGTCGGTGACAATGGTCTCTGCCAGTTCATTGGAACAAAGCACCATCTGTACCCAGCCCTCGGGTACGCCCGCCTCTTCTAAAATATCCACCAGGGCCTGGCAGGAGAGGGGAGTGGCACTGGCAGGTTTGATGATCACCGGACACCCTGCCGCAAAGGCCGTGATGGTCTGGTGAACGATCAGGTTCAGGGGATGGTTAAAGGCGGAGATAGAAGCCACCACGCCTATAGGTTCCCGGATGGTAAAGGCCAGCCGGTTTACCGAGGCCTCCGTAATGCCCATGGGTACCTGTTCTCCCTTCAGCTGGGAAATCTCCTCGGTGGCAATTTTCACCCCGTTGATGGCACGCATGACTTCCACTTTGGAATCTTTATAGGGTTTGCCGCCTTCCTGCGCTGCGGTTTTGGTCAATTCTTCCACTTTGCCCTCCATGATTTTCCGGGTTTTTTCCAGGATGGCGATTCTTTTGTAGGGAGGAATCCAACCGGATTGGTCCAGGAATAGGGCATGGGCCTTTTGAATGGCTTTTTCTACCCCAGCTTCATTCATTAGGGTCAGCTCCTTGATCAGGCTTTGGTCATAGGGGGCAGTTACTTTCAATTTGTTGGTATCGCTCATAATTTGGCTGTTTTTTCTTTTAACATGACATTTAATATAGGGTGGTTGAGAGAGTAATCCACTGGCAGGTCGATGACGTGAACACCGGGGCTGTTCAGGCATTTGTCCAGGATTTCCTGGAAGTTGGCATCACTTTCCGGCCGGTACCCGTGGGCACCGTAGCTGTTGGCATACTGGATAAAATCAGGGTTGTTAAAGTCCAAACCGTAATTTTTAAAACCCATGTCCTCCTGCTTCCACTTGATCATGCCGTAGCCATGGTCGTTCAGGATGATCACCACCAGGTTCAGTCCCAGCCTTACGGCAGTTTCCAGTTCCTGGGAATTCATCATAAATCCACCATCTCCGACCACGGCCACTACTTTTTTATGGGGATAAAGGAGGTTTACCGCCATGGCGGAAGGCAAGCCGGCTCCCATGGAAGCCAGGGCGTTGTCCAGCAATAGGGTGTTGGGTTGGTAACAGGTGTAATTCCTGGCAAACCAGATTTTATAGACCCCATTGTCCAGCGTGATCACATCCTGGTCGCCGAGCTTTTTACGGAGCAGGTTGACCAGTCGCTGGGGAAGCATGGGGAAGCGCTCGTCCTGGAAATATTTGGAGAGGTGACCGGCTACTTCCTCTTTTACTTTTTTATAAAAAGAAAAGTCCCAGTCATGGACCTTGGAGACCTTTTCGGTCAGCAATTTTACCGAGTGGGTAATGTCGCCCACTACATTGAGTTGGGGGAAGTAAACCGGATCCACCTCTGCGGGGGCAAAATTAACGTGAATGACTTTTTTTGCGCCCTGTTTCATAAAAAAGGGCGGCTTTTCGATCACATCATGTCCCAGGTTGATGATCAGGTCGGAGGCATCCAGGGCAGCATGCAGAAAATCGTTGCTGGAAAGTGCCGCCGTGCCCAGGTATTGGGGATGGCGTTCATCAATGACACCTTTTCCCATCTGGGTGGTAAAGAAATAAATGCCTGTGGCATCCACCAATTCCGCGAGGGCCTGGCCGGTTACTTTCCGGTTGGCTCCGGCACCAATCAAGAAGAGGGGCATTTTGGCGGCCTCAATCATTTTCACCGCAGCTTCGATGGCCTTATCATCGGGATTGGGAATAATATGGCCCACCACATCAAATACGGTATCTTCAGTTTCCTCTTGTGCAATGTCTTCAGGCAATTCCAGGTGCACGGCGCCCGGCCTTTCCTCTGTAGCCAGTCGGAACGCTTCGCGGATGTGGGAAGCGATCACATTGCCATTTACAAGTTGTTTGGTGAATTTGGTGATGGGCTGCATCATGTCCACCACGTCTATGATCTGGAAGCGGGCCTGCTTGCTTTTTTTGATCGGTTTCTGGCCGGTGATCATCATCATCGGCATGGCACCCAGCTGGGCATAAGCGGCCGGGGTGACCAGGTTGGTGGCACCTGGGCCCAGTGTGGCCAGGCAGACACCCGGTTTTCCGGTCAGCCTGCCGTAGGTGGCAGCCATAAATCCCGCCCCTTGCTCATGCCGGGTAAGGATCAATTTGATACTGGATTTGCTCAGGGACTCCAGCAAATCCAAATTTTCCTCTCCGGGAACCCCGAAAATGTATTCTACCCCTTCATTTTCCAGGGCTTTGACAAATAAATCTGATGCTTTCATCTGTTTATAATTTGATTTTTAATGGTCAGATGGAATCTTTGACGATTAAAATAATCATTGCCCTGTGTGTTTAATGATGATTTTAATCATGTCGATTTCATGTGTTTATAATTGTTTTTCAGTTGCCACATGGAATCTCGCATGTTTTATAATCATCCTTCCGTGTGTCGCTTGCATCATGCTCGATTTCATAAATAAAAATTGTAGTAGCGGTTTACTATTAAGAGCAAATTTGATACTAATCTACTCTTTAAGAATATAAATACCGAATTTTTTGGACATTGGGTTAAATATCCAGGCAGGTAATGGCCTATTTTCCTAAGTTTCGGCCACTTGGAAATTTCAATACCGTAAGTTATTTATTTTTTCAATTATTTAATGGCGTTTGCCCTGCGCTGCCCCTCGGTCCCCTGTAGGGGAGGTCCACGCACCAAGCTGGTAGGTTAATTTAAAAAAAGCGTTTTTTCCATCTCGATTATCGGTCCCCAGAAGGGGAGGACAGCGCAAAGAGGAGACGCTAATCCTGGTAATCCATTGATATTAAGCACTATAAATTGGATAAAGCCCTTATAATACAATAGAAAATGCAAAATAGAGGGTTTAAAATTATCCATACCATAATTTATGTAATTCAAAATAAATAAACTGTTTTGTTCATTTTTAAAGTTAAAAATAAGGAAAAATATTATAATTACCATTTTTAACCTATTATATTTGATTCATCAAACAGCAATAAGATTTAAAGAGATTTTTGGAGTTTGAATGGTTAGGTTAGTTGGTTATTTTTTAATGTAGGGTTTGTCCGGGGTCTCATGAAGATGAGGCTCCGGCTTTTTTATTTAAAGGTTTGATTGCTGGTTTTAAGGCTGATTTATAAAAAATTGAATGTCCCGATTATTTTCCCTCGCCCCTGGCTCCCTTCTCTCTTCTCGGTAAAAAAGAGGAGAGGTTCCAAAAGGATGTCCAGCCCAACCAAAGAAAAATGAAAAATTGGGGTGAATTGGTGCCTCAAAAAAAACCGTCTATCATTTTGATTTTTAAATTTAATTGCTAATTTTATTCCATGCTTTTGAAAAGCATGCAGTAACAAACCCGGAAACAGGTGTTTTCTGCCTTCTTTAGTTCGTCAAGGTCTTTTTTGGCAAGTAAGCCGTTGAACTTCAGGCCAAAAAGGTTTTTCAAATTTCTTTAGTCCGTTCCTAACAAACAACCTTTTTTTCCACTGGGAAAATAAAACCAATATTTTGCCTTTAGGTGCAGTCTACGCTGTTCCGGCAGGAACAGGTCCGGAAATGCAATTCCGGGTTGCCCTTCTTTTTGCTTAAAGGCTTTCGTTATCCTTTGTCCGCATTACCGTTCCCCTACACAGAATGTAAGGGGTATGATATGATTATGGTGTCCCTGCCGTGCCGTAATCTTGCACTCTACTGTTTTTTGATCAACACAAAGCGTAAGCGACCATGAAACCCAACCCGATTCTTTTTGCGGCCTTTCTTTTAGTACTCGGCCTGTCCCTACAGGCCCAGGACAACAGCATCCGCAGCTACCGGCCCGAAGTACCACTTAAAGAACCCTCCCAGCTCCAGACCTCCCCTTCGATACCACAGACCGTCGTTTACATCGATGGACTAGGCAGGGAAATGCAGACCGTGAGGCAGGGCGCCTCACCCGGTGGCGGGGACATCATTCAGCCCCTTCATTACGATGCCTTTGGCAGGCCAGACAGGGAATACCTGCCCTATGCCGTAGCTCCCGGCAGCGATCCCGGCGCTTTCCGTGCGGACTTTGAAGCCGGACACGCCGCTTTTCACCGGGAGGCCTTTTCCGATCCCCATGGCTACACAGAAACCGTGTACGAATCCTCCGCCCTTTCCAAGCCCCTGTCCCAGTCCCCGCCCGGCAAAGGCTGGCGGCCAGGCTCAGGCAGGGAGACCCGCTTCCATGAGCGCCCCAACCTGGCCGAAGAACAGGTCAGGCTATGGACTGTGGATGATAAAGGCTTGCCCCTGACTGATAAAAGCTATGAAGCCGGGGAACTATGGGTCAGCAGCGTCACCGACCCGGAAGGCCATCGCAACTTGACTTATACCGACAGACTGGGCAGGGAAATCCTTAAAAAGACCCAGGCTACCGATAATCCTTCTGACGCCC
>JBBDSB010000352.1:0-6510 GCA_040905205.1 Cyclobacteriaceae bacterium | reverse complement strand
AAAAACAGAATTCCAAAAACCCCGGCTTTAGCCAAAATTGAGGCTAAGCCTGGAGAAGTTTATATGGAAGAATGAATATTTTGCAGTTTCTTTTTCTGAACCTATAATTCATAAGGTCTGAGAATATATCAAATACCGGGAAGAGCATCATAAGTGAAAAACATTCCAGGAAGAATTTGGGAAATTTACTGTGAAATCTGGATTTGAGTCACTCAAGGATAAAATATTTGGCTAAAGCCAATGATGCTGACTAACCCCATATTGCCTACTGCTTTAGCAGTAGGCAATTGATCAAAAATTCATATCTGCCAAATACCTATAACAAGACTAATTATCGGAAAACCTCTTTTGATCCCCATTGAAATTTGTCAGGTCAGAAAACGAGTTCTGCAGGATATTTTACAGAGAATATAAAATAGCCTTTTTAACAGTGCATAAGCGGGAAAGAAAGACTTTAACAAGGATAATTTTTATCGCCAGCCTTCTTAAGATCTTTAGTCGTTTATCGGGCTGTCATCTGCCGGCAGGTCGCCCACTACATATTGTATGCCGTCCAGGAAAAACTGAAGCAATTCAGGATTATCCATGCTTTGGGCATTGTGTGAGGGAGAACTGTAAAATACCCTGCCTTTGTCATGCCGTTTGATCCAGGCAACATAAATGGTATTGTTGCTGACTTCCTCTCTGACGCCTTCCAACTTATCGGCCTCGATGTACAACAAGGGTCTGAAATTGTAGTCAAAATACGCATTCTTAAAAAAGTAGGGTTCATCAATGTGGGTAAAGCCTTTTCCTTTAAATGCTTGTACCAAGGGATGGTCAGGGTTAACCTCTTTCAGGTGCATTTCTTGTTGTTTGGGATGATAATCAAAACTTCCACCGACCATCTCACTGAATTTCTCCGAATTATTCTGCACGGTGATAGCTCCGTGCATGATCATCAAACCACCCCCTTTGGCAACATATTCCATCAAATTACTTTCATATTCTGCAGACAATGCAGCTATTTTATTGTCGTTTAGGCTGCTGTTTTGTTGCAAGAGGTCGGCGAAAAGATTCCGATCCGGACCGGAAGGATTGGAGTTATTAAGGATGACAGCGTCATACTGCTTTAAATTCTTTTTGTCGAAGCTATCGATATCCCGGGCAATGGTAATCTCAAAGGCATCCGTTTTTTTTGCCAGGATTTTCAGCATTTCATTGTTATGGGGAATGGTCCAATGATAAAATCCGGTATGTTGCGAAAAAACCATGATTTTTTTTACGGATGCCTGCACTCGTGTATTGGAAGGGGCCAGGGTTTCTATTTTCGCCAACCATTCCTCGCTTACTGGGAAATCTTTCAGGCTCTGGGCGAAAATACTGCCCGCAAAAAGAAAGAAAATTGAGGTGTAAATTATTTTTTTCATCGCAGTTAAGTAGTAGACTATTGATTATCTTATTGTTAATTTTTGTTTGGGAGTAATTATTTTAATAGCGTACAAATCTATGCCATCATCCATTCCAAAACGTGTTGACCATCATGTCAACCCTTTTATTTATCCCCATAAGGTATTACTCCAAAAGTGAAGATAGGGTAAAAAATTGATCGTTCCAACGGTAAAAACCCTGTTCTGGCTTAATTTGTTATCTTCGGAGTTGGACCTTAGGGAATTTTTCTTTCTGGAAGAACTGAGAGTAAGAAACCATTCCTGTACCCCAGGATGATGTAGTAGGATTCAATTGGAGTCATGTAATACTAAGAAAATCAGGGGATTTGGAGACTGATTCATGGTCTCAGAAAAAGCGTTGACCTATTTAGCCCACAAGCTGAAAGCCTTAAAAAATAGCCCTGAAGGATCAATGCATCCCTTAGGGCTTTTTCCAAATATGATGTATCGTTTTTATTTTTATATTTGGTTAAATGATCTGGCGATAGGTGTGGGAACTTGGTTCAACCTAAAAATCAGACAAGCCTTGAAAATTAACTGATTACAGGAATGTACTACAGATTATAGGAAATATCTTAAAATCCAAAAAATCATTCGACAAAATTAATTATGGCAGAATTAATCAACTCTTTTAACGCTTACCATGAATTTGAAAGATGTACATATTTTATAATTTGTTTTGACCAAATACCTTCAAAACTTATTTTTGAAACACCGATTGAAGTGAACAAAGAGAAAATGAACTACTTAACGCCATGAACCATGAATCGACCATAAAAGATATGACTTTGGCAGATATTTTCAACTATCGAAATAAGAATTTCAAGCAGACTGAAAAAGGGAAAATTGGCTTTCAAAAATAATATACGGGAATTCATGTGATGCCTGCTTGGCAGACCTTCGTAAACGGTACCGGAAATAAAATTGATAACGGGTTTCAAATATTCAATACCTACCGGGTAGGTTATCCTTTTAAACTATTTAAGGACAGGTTTTTCATTCAATCTGTAGTGTGAAAGGATTCCCCAACATAAATCCGAAACCGTATCTTTTCCTGGACTAAATAAGAAAATTGGGCTTTGTCAGGCACATTACCGATGACGGTTTTTTCCTGAAATTAGGTCGAACTTAATTCATCAATGACCGGTGCTCCTATTAGCTATTTTGATAACGCAGGTTAGAACGCTTATCTTTCGCAAAAACATAAACGGGAATTGTAAAACCAAACCTTTCTAAACTATGGGTGCATTCAAGTCCACAACTCTAAATAAACTATTTAATTATATGATAGTTTAATTTAGACTCCTGGAAAATTGAATGGGAAAATGGTGCTGGCTTTGCCCCTGAATATCTTTACCAAAAAACAAATAGACGCTCAGCCCTACATTTGCTGTCCTCTGTATCCTCTTTTTTCTTTTGTGGAAATAATTGGTAATTTGTAAGCTTTAACATTTTGTAACTTTCATCACTTATGCATTATAATACCTATTTAATCCTATTGCTTGCTTTGGGAGCACTGTCATGTAATCCTGACAACAAGGATAAGCAAGAGCAATCAGAAACCCCAAAACCTAATATCGTGTATATTCTGGCCGATGACCTGGGGTATGGTGACCTTGGTTTTAATGGACAGGAAATCATAAATACACCTCATATCAATAAATTGGCAAAGGAAGGGCTGGTTTTTACCCAGCATTATTCTGGCTCCACGGTTTGCGCCCCATCCAGAAGCACCCTGGTATCGGGCCTGCATACTGGCAGGGCTCCGGTGAGGGGGAATTATGAAATCCAGCCGGAAGGCCAATACCCATTGCCTGATTCGATTACTACCATTTTTAAAACCATGAAAAATGCAGGATATGCCACTGGTGCTTTTGGGAAATGGGGACTGGGTTACCCAGGTTCAGATGGTGATCCGAACAACCAGGGGGTAGAAGTCTTTTATGGATACAACTGTCAGCGGATGGGGCATAATTACTATCCCTATCACCTTTGGCACAACCAGGACTCCGTTATACTCGAAGGTAATGCAGGAACGGATCTAGGAACCTATGCCCCAAACCTTATCCATGACCAAACCCTAAAATTCATTGCCGATCACCAGGACCAACCATTTTTCCTTTTTGTTCCTTCCATCATCCCTCATGCCGAATTGATAGCTCCGGAGGAATTAATGAACAAATATGTGGGAAAATTTGAAGAAACGCCCTACCAGGGGGTGGATGATGGCCCTAATTATAAAACAGGAGGTTACATGTCACAGGAACAGCCCAGGGCCGCTTTTGTGGCCATGGTGGAATTGCTGGATAGCCAAGTAGGGGCAATCGTGGCCCATTTGGAAAAGCTGGGACTGCGGGAAAACACCTTAATTGTCTTTACATCGGACAATGGCCCCCACCTTGAGGGCGGTGCTGATCCTGACTTTTTCAACAGCAACGGGCCTTTTAAGGGTTACAAAAGGGATTTGTATGAAGGAGGCATCAGGGTACCGATGATTGCCAACTGGCCAGGTAAAATCGAGGCAGGAGAAACAAATCATATAGCTGCTTCTTGGGATGTATACCCCACTATGGCAGATTTAATCGGTGAGCCCATACCCCCCAATTTAGATGGTATTTCTTTCCTGCCCACTTTGCTGGGTAATTCCGGCCAACAGGAAACCCATGATTATCTCTATTGGGAGTTTATTGAGCAGGGAGGTAAGCAAGCGGTGAGAAAAGGGGACTGGAAAGCCATCAGGGTGGGTTTAAATAAAAATGATGAGCCTCCCATTGAACTCTATAACCTTTCCGCTGATCCGGGAGAATCAAACGATGTGGCAGCGGAAAACCCTGACATGGTCAGGGATTTGAAGGCCATCATGGAAAATGCGCATGAACCCAACCCGGTATTTAAATTGTACGCCTCAGAATTGGAAGAGTGATTTAAGGGTCATTACAAGGGCCAAAATATTAAGATCAGCGGGATTCCTACGGCCAGGACCAAAAGGGTTAGGGGCAGACCCAATTTCCAGTAATCACTGAATTTATAGCCCCCGGGTCCCATGACCAGGGTGTTGGATTGGTGGCCTATTGGTGTAAGAAAGGCAGAAGAAGCCCCAACCGCAATGGTCATCAAAAAGGGGTCGGTGGAAAGTTCCATGGTTTCTGCGATTTTCAACCCAATCGGAGCCATCAATACCACCGTGGCAGCATTGTTGATCACTCCGGAAAGGACCATAGTTGTGACCATAATTACGATAAGAATTGTCCAGGAGGGAAAAATTTCGGAGAAAACCAAAATGTATTCCGTGACTGTTGCAGCACCCCCGCTGGTTTCGAAGGCCTGGCCCACAGGAATCATGGCTCCAAGCAATACAATGACAGGCCAGTCAATACTGGTATACAAATCTTTAATGGGCAATACCTTGGTGATGACCATCATTACGGCTGCCAGGGTGAAGGCCATTTCTACCGGCATCCAACCCCCGACCACCACAATAATAGAAGCCGAAAATAACGAAATGGCGAAAATGGTCTTTTTGGGTTTCCCTATACTCAGACTTCTTTGGGCCAAAGGGTAACATTGCATATCATTGAAAGTATCGGCCATTTCCTTGCTTCTGCCCTGGAGCATCAATACATCTCCGGTTTTGAAAATTACATGGTCAATTCGTTGTCTGATGGTTTTATTACTTCTGGCCAGGGCCAATAAATTGACATCATAGCGGGATCTCATATGGATACTGGATGCGGTTTGGCCTACCAGAGGTGAATTTTCCAGGACGATTCCTTCCATGATGATGATTTCATCTTTGTCCTCCGGTTCGTTGTATAAAACTTCGTTACCGACCAGTTCGGTTTTATACTGGTCAATGAATTTTTCAAGGTCTTCTGTGTTCGATTCCAAAATCAGGATATCTTTTTCTCTGACCACGATAAAGGGACCAGGGGCATGGATCCGTTGTTTGTCCCTCACGATTCCCAAAACTTTAAAATCCAGGTCTGCCTCTTTTTCAATTTCCTGAAGTGTTTTTCCAATTAAGGAAGAGGAGGGGTCTATGCTCACTTCTGTGATATAATTATTGATTTCAAAAAGGCTGTCCTCCTTGGATGTTGATTTTCTTTTTGGCAAAAACCGCCAGCCGACCAATGAAATAAAGACCACCCCTGTGAGGGTAATTCCAATACCTACCGGAGCGAAATCAAACATGCTGAAATTATTACCGGATTCCCCGGATCTGAAAGCGGATATGATAATATTGGGTGGGGTACCGATCAGGGTTACCATGCCTCCCAACAGAGAGGCAAAGGCAATCGGCATCAGTACTACTGAAGGGGAATAGTGGTGTTTTCTGGCCATTTGGATGGCCACGGGCATGAAGATAGCCAGGGCACCGATGTTGTTCATAAAGCCTGAAGCCAGGGCCACAAGAGCAGACATCACGGTGATCTGTAAGGTGATATTGCTGCCTATATTGTCCATTAAGCCTACGATATAATTGACCAGTCCGGATTTTTCCAGACTTTTGCTTACAACAAGAACCGCTGCCACAGTAATGACGGCCGGATGAGCAAATCCCATGAACGCATTTTCGTAGGGGATCAGCCCGAGTAGGGATAATACAATTAAAGCCAGTATGGCTACTAAATCATACCTTAATTTTCCCCAAACAAAAAAGATGAGCGAGAGGCCCAAAACAGCAAAAACGAGAATTTGTTCCATAAAATAAATTAAGTGGCAATTGGAGCAGCAAGACAGGCATCAGGAATGGCGAAGGCATTTACCAATGGTACGGCATCCTTCCGGATTTCCCAGCATAGTTGGTTGACCATTTTTCTGATGGCCTTGGTTTTTACGCCTTCCATGTATCCTTGTTCCAGGTACCAGCCTTTATGTTGTTCCAGCTGGTAAAGGGCAAAAAGGGCGCAAAGGTTTTTCATTACCGCTTTGAGTTTTTTATCGTTTATTTCATCCACTTTGGCTATAAAATTTTCCAATATAACCCGTTCAATATGGGCTTCTCCCATGGTGATCAGATGGTGTTGGCAGACATTCATGGCATCAAAAGGATCCATGCCTTCATCCATCAATCTTTTTA
>JBBDSB010000351.1:0-6513 GCA_040905205.1 Cyclobacteriaceae bacterium | reverse complement strand
AAATATGACCGGGTAATCACAGCTGTGAAAAGCAGGTTAATGGGAAAATATGAGGTGATCAAGGCCGTCAATCTCAAGCAGACGCAAGTAGGGGTAATATTGGCTGACCTGATAGATCAAAAAATCGTAAATGAGCAAATTCAAGGCAAAAGTAAAAAGTACTTTTATAATCCAGAGGCTCCCGGCCTGAACTTTGAAAAATTTGATGATCTAAGGAAAAACCAAGAAATGGAACTCTCTAAAATGGTGGAGTACGTAGAACTTCAAAGCTGTAGGATGAAGTTTTTATGTGACTATTTGGGAGACGATACTACTCTTGATTGCGGTATTTGTGACAATGACAGGAGGCGCAAAGTTCACCTAAGTCCCGACCCTGAATTGGAAGAAAAGTTAACCGGATTTTTAGAAAATTTTTTCCCTGTCCTACAATTGGAAAATTCCCAAAGCCACTTGGTGAATGGCATAGCTGCTTCATATTATGGCATATCCAATGTAGGAGCAGCCATCAAGCATTCAAAATATGAAGGAGGTGGGGATTATCCGGATTGGCTCTTGAAACAGACGCTAAAGGCCTTCAGAAAACATTATGCAAATGAATCTTTTGATTATGTGCTTTTTGTCCCGCCAACGGAATCGGGGACTTGGTAAAGAATTTTGCGGAAAAAATAGCCAGAACCTTGAGAATTCCCATTTCCAATGACCTGGTAAAGACATCCCCAACCGAAGCACAAAAGATTTTCCAAAGTGCAATTTCCAAAAAAGATAACGTTTCGGGTAAGTTTATCATTCATGATCCGGGGTTTTTGGTCGGAAAAAAAGTAATTTTAATTGACGATATCATTGATAGTGGTTATACAATTAAAGAGATTGCCCTATATTTAAGTAGAATTGGAGTTTTGAAAATTGTCCCATTGGTGATTGCTAAGACCGTTGGGGGTGATATTTAGAAAGTATACATGCATCAAATTACAGAAACTACATATTGGATTGCGATTGCTCACTTGCCCAATTGGAAGGTGGCCAGAATCAATGAACTGGTGGTAAAAGTTATTCATGAAGGCAAGTTATGTTGGGATGAATTTTTTGAGCTTTCTCCACAAAGCTGGATGTCTAAATATGGGCTCACTGAAAAAGAGGCATTTGCAATACAACAGGCAAAAGACGATATTCCTAGGTTGGCTTTTATTGCTGAGCAATTGCAAAGTGAAGGTTTTCATGTCATACCTCTCAATTCTCCCGATTACCCCCCGATTCTTAAAGCCAATCTTAAGAAAACTGCAAGTCCTACTGTGGTCTATGTGAAAGGCAGGCTGAGGCTATTGAAGGCTGAAGCTATTGCAATAGTCGGATCAAGAAAGGCAGGTAAGTCCGCTTTAGATTTCACCGATACCATTGCTAAAAAAATGGTCCATCAAGGAAAGGTAGTGGTGAGTGGCTTTGCAAAGGGAGTAGACAAACAGGCTTTAGAGAGTGCTTTGGAAGCAGGTGGTAAAAGCATCATCGTTCTACCTCAAGGCATCTTGACTTTTCAATCGGGCCTGAAGAAATATTACAGTCCAATTGTCAATGGGGATGTTTTGGTCTTAAGCACCTTTTTTCCAAAAGCAGGATGGAGTGTTGGTTTGGCCATGGCCCGGAATGTATACATCTATGGATTGGCTAAAGAGATATATGTGGCTGAATCTGACAGTAAAGGCGGCACCTGGGAAGGTGTCAAGCAGGGGTTAAAAAGGAACTGTAAAATTTTTGTAAGAGTCCCGGAACCCAATGAGAAAAATGCCAATCAACAACTGATTGACCTTGGCGCAATACCCGTTTCCGAAATTGGTGCTCCCCTCGAAAAATCTACCAAGAAAGTTGAAAGTACGACTGTGAATGAAGCAATGGAATCATATGAAACAACCGTTGATGAAATTGAAAAACAAGTACTCGCTTTATTACAGAAGGGGGAGTTTTCTGCCAAAGAAATCCTTTTAATTTTGAAATTGGATTGGGATAGTAGAAAATTAAGTGATTACCTAAAAAATAATCCAAATGTCAAAGTTGTTGTGGGAAAGCCTCTGAAATTTACAAGAAATGAAACTTTCACCCCATCACTTTTTGGATAGATCATGACCTGGAATTACTCCGAAGATAACCTTATTGAACAAACGGCCATCTTTGACATTTTACCGCACGGAAAAAAGTTGGGAGAAAAGGGAAATAAAGAAAATATCAATTGAATTACTTGAAGAACTAAAGCAAGAAAAATTGAAAGTTGAACAATGGGCCGAGAAATCAGTAACGGCAACAGCTGTTTTCAATTCAGTAAGCAAAAAACTCTTCGAAACATTACCTTATCCCGCTTATCAAACTGGTGAAATTGATTTAAAAACAAGTTTGGTATATGAACATTAAAAACATCAATATTTTGGTGGAGGAATGAGCATATACGGGAATTATTAAACCATGACCATAAATGCAAAAAAGCCATCACCCTATAAATAAAAATTTCGTTCAGTGGATTGGCAATATATAATTAATGGGCTTCAGGTAGGCATGGCAAACATGTCCTGGCTGGAAGGGATCGCTGTATTTTTTGGATTGGCTTCGGTATTCTATTCCATGAAGGAAAACCTTTTGGTTTTTCCTACCGGGATCATCAGTACCATTATTTATGTTTGGATATGTTTTCAGGTAAAGTTGTATGCAGATATGGGCATCAACGCTTATTATTTTTCCATGTCCATTTATGGTTGGTACCTCTGGACCCATCCCCAACCGGGCAAAAAAATTGTACCCGTTACCTGGTTAAATGGAACAGGCGTGGTCAAATCAATTTCGCTGTTTCTGTTGTCTTATGGGATTCTTTATTATGTACTTATTTGGTTTACGGACAGTGATGTGCCTTATTGGGATGCTTTTACCACCGCAGCAGCTTTTGTCGGCATGTGGCTAATGGCCAAGAAAAAAATTGAAAATTGGATAGCCTGGATCATTACCGACCTTGTTTCAGTACCCTTATATTTTTACAAAGGTTTGATTTTGACTTCTTTTCAGTTTTTTATCTTCACCATCCTGGCTACTTTGGGTTTAATCGCCTGGATAAAATCTGCAAAACGATATGCCCAATCCAATTAAAAAAGTGGTGGTGGTGGGACCGGAATCTACCGGAAAAAGCACCCTGACTTCCGCTTTGGCCCATCACTATCAAACCCCCTGGGTTCCGGAATATGCCAGGGAATACCTTAATTCGCTGAACCGGAACTATCATTTCGAAGACTTATTAAATATTGCCAAAGGCCAAATTATGAGGGAAAATGAAATGGAGAAAAAGGCGAAGGACCTTCTTTTTTGTGATACGGATCTTCATGTAATCAAAGTTTGGAGTGAGCACAGTTTTGGGAGGCTTCATCCCTGGATCGAAAAATCAATGGCCTCCCGAAGATATGATTTGTATTTATTGACCGATATTGACGTGCCCTGGGAGCCGGACCCTTTGCGAGAACATGCAGATCCAAAAATGAGAAAATACTTTTTTGATCTTTACTATGATTATCTCATGACTACCGGGGTACCCCTGGTAAAGATTTCCGGAGATCCCAAGGCAAGACTTCGTGCGGGAATCCAGGCTGTGGACGCTATTTTAGCTCCCTGATTGGAGTTTTTCGGTTTTTTTTAATTGATGGCCAGGAGAATATTTAGAAAAACAGAAGCCGGGTAAAAAAATATTCAAAAAAAAGTGATGTGTACGCATATCAAATAGCAAATTACTACATTAGTGACCTATTTTGAATAAATAACCAGACAATCACGGAATTTTGCTGTTTGTTCCGAATATTTTGAATATTTTCAGCATTATTCTGAGCATCCCTGGTACTTAAAAGTTAAAATCCAAGATATGGACAATCATAAACAACAAATGCAGCTTTATTGGAAGAAAAACATTAAAACTGTTTTGATCCTTTTATCTATTTGGTTTCTGGTTTCATTTGGCTTTGGAATCCTATTGGCCGAACCCCTGAACCAAATCCGTATGGGTGGGTATAAACTAGGTTTCTGGTTTGCCCAACAGGGGTCCATTTATACCTTCGTGATATTGATTTTTGTTTATGTCTACCGCATGAACAAATTGGATGAAGAATTTGATGTAAACGAAAAATAAACCACAACCGTACCTTCGCACTATGGATATTTTAACCTGGACCTACATTTTGGTAGGCCTTTCATTTGCTCTTTATATTGGTATTGCTATTTATTCCAGGGCAGGAACTACTAAGGAATTTTATACTGCAGGCGGCGGGGTATCTCCGCTCGCCAACGGGATGGCCACGGCAGCGGATTGGATGTCGGCGGCTTCTTTCATATCCATGGCAGGCATCATCGCTTTTTCAGGCTATGATGGGTCAGTTTATTTGATGGGTTGGACAGGGGGTTATGTTTTATTGGCCCTGTTATTGGCCCCTTACCTGAGGAAGTTTGGTAAGTTTACGGTGCCTGATTTTGTAGGTGACCGGTATTATAGCAACAAGGCGAGGGTGGTGGCGGTATTCTGTGCGCTCTTCATTTCCTTTACCTATGTAGCCGGACAAATGCGGGGGGTTGGGATTGTTTTTTCCCGCTATCTGGAGGTGGATATTGAAACCGGGGTGATCATTGGCATGACCATTGTCTTTTTTTATGCCGTACTAGGAGGAATGAAAGGGATCACTTATACGCAGGTAGCCCAATATTGTGTATTGATTTTTGCCTTTATGGTTCCTGCCATTTTCGTTTCCATGCAATTGACGGGCAATTTTATTCCCCAGATGGGATTGGGAGGAACCGTGGCCGATGGCAGTTATCTTTTGGATAAGCTGGACGGGGTATTGTTGGATATGGGATTTCAGGAGTATACCACAGGAAAAAAGCCACTTACGGATATTTTTGCCATTACTTTGGCATTGATGGTAGGCACTGCCGGGTTGCCTCATGTAATTGTCAGGTTTTTTACGGTACCCAGGGTAAAGGATGCCCGGCTCTCTGCTGGTTATGCCCTTGTTTTTATTGCCATACTTTATACCACTGCTCCTGCAGTGGCTGCTTTTGGTATATATAATGCTATTGATACGGTGGCCAATCAGCCCATTGATCAATTGCCTGATTGGGTGGAAAATTGGGAAAAGACCAATCTGATTGTGGTAGAGGACATCAACGGAGATGGAAGGGTGCAATATATGGCAGATCAGGATAGAAATGAGTTGCAGATTGACAAAGATATCATGGTTTTGGCGGCACCTGAGATTGCAGAATTGCCCAATTGGGTAGTGGGTCTTGTGGCGGCAGGGGGGATGGCCGCCGCCTTGTCCACTGCCGCCGGCTTATTACTGGTGATTTCAACTTCTGTTTCCAGAGACCTTTTCAGGACTTTTGTACCCACCATGACCGAAAAAACGGAGCTCATCATTGCAAGGGTGGCTGCGGCTACGGCGGTGGTCATAGCAGGTTATTTTGGGATCAACCCCCCTGGTTTTGTGGCTGAAGTAGTGGCTTTTGCTTTTGGCTTGGCAGCTGCTTCCTTTTTTCCGGTGATCATCATGGGCATATTTTCGACAAGGATGAACAAGGAAGGGGCCATTGCCGGTATGGTTTCCGGTCTGGTATTCACCATGTCCTATATTATTTATTTTAAATTTATCAGTCCGGAACTGAACAGTGCGGATAATTGGTGGTTGGGAATTTCCCCGGAAGGCATTGGCACAGTGGGTATGGCCATTAATTTTTTGGCTTGTTACATTGTTTCCAAATTAACCCCTGCCCCCCCGGAGAATATACAACAATTGATACAGGATATTAGGGTTCCCCGTGGCGCTGGTAAGGCCCAGGATCATTGATAGTGTGAGATTATTCGATGAGAAATGCAGGAAGACGAATAATTTTCATTTAATTTTATAAGGACTTAAGTAATTATTATAACCTAAAATATCGAATCATGAGTGATAGAATTCATACCCTTAGCGGTTATTTCCATGAATACCAAAAAAGTGTTGCTGATCCCGAAAATTTTTGGGCCAGGGTAGCCGATTCTTTTCATTGGAAAAAACGCTGGGATAAAGTATTGGAATGGGACTTCGAGGGTCCCAATATCAAGTGGTTTCTCAATGGAAAGCTTAACATCACCGAAAATATTTTAGAAAGGCACCTTTATACCATAGGGGATAAACCCGCCATCATTTGGGAACCCAATGACCCGGAGGAGGAAGGAAGGACACTGACCTACAAGCAGCTATATCAGGAGGTTTGTAAATTTTCAAATGTGTTGGTAGATAAGGGCGTTAAAAAAGGGGACAAGGTGATCATTTATATGCCGATGGTTCCTGAAGCTGCCATTGCCATGTTGGCCTGTGCCAGGGTGGGGGCAGTACATTCCGTGGTGTTTGCCGGTTTTTCCAGTAATGCGCTTTCAGATAGGATCAATGATTGCGAAGCCAAGGTAGTGCTTACCTCGGATGGCAATTTTAGGGGGAAGAAGAAAATACCTGTAAAGGCCATTGT
>JBBDSB010000350.1:0-1106 GCA_040905205.1 Cyclobacteriaceae bacterium | reverse complement strand
ATGTGTTTTTAAAATTATCATCCCTTTATCATTCCATAGTCAAAAAAAATATTTTAGAGTTCACAATTTAAACGCATATTTTTATACCCAAATAGAGGCTTAAAATGGATATATTTAAAGGACAAAACCTTCTGGAGTTCACTGATCGGATCAAAACCAACGAAGATTGCAAGAAATACCTCTCCCAAGTCAAATGGGAATCTGGTTTTTGTTGCAAAAACTGTGGCCACACCAAATTCCAGGAACGTAAAGATTATTCCAGGACCTGTAATATTTGCAGTAGGACGGAATCTGCTATGGCAAACACACTTTTTCATAAAGTCAAATTTGGCATTCGCAAGGCTTTTTTCATTTGTTTCGAGATGTCGACTACCACCAAGAGCCTGTCAGCCAGGTATATGGCAGTTCGGTATGGAGTGTCTGAGAATACAGCGAGGCTGTTTATGCATAAAATCCGGTAAGGAATGAAATCCGGTGGTGCCTATCCCATGGAGGGGAATGTACATGTGGATGATTTGTTATTGGTGGCAAGGAAGACGGTAGGCCTGGCAGGAGTTATGACAGCAAGAAGAAAAAAAGTAGGTTGTGCCCTTCAACTTACTGACGACGGAAAAGTTAGACGTTTTTACTCCATGAAAATCAAGGACTTTGCATCGAAATCCCTAACTGATATTTTTGAAAAACACATCAGTGCCGAAGCCATTGTAACCACCGATGAATGGCGCGGATATGGCCCTATCTCCAAGGATTATCAAATAAGCCAAGTTCCAAGCAACAAGGGACTAAACTTTAAAGCATTGCATACGATGATCCACCAAGTCAAATCATGGATCAGAACTACCTATTCATGGGTAAGTGAAAAGCATATAAACAGGTACCTAAATGAATTTAGTTATCGCCTCAACAGGTCTCAAAGCAAAGCTACCGTATTCAATAACCTGATAAAAAGAATGGTCAAAGCTGAAAAAATTTACCACGTTCAAATAATATGTCCTTAAGTTCTGACCTCTATAAATCTAAACAATGAAGAAACCGATTATTCCATTCGCCTTGTTTCTGGGATTGTCAGGGTTGATTTCCTGCAGTCAAAACCAATCCAACGGTGA
>JBBDSB010000349.1:0-1108 GCA_040905205.1 Cyclobacteriaceae bacterium | reverse complement strand
CCCTCCCTATCCTCATCCCCTCGGATCCCGACATAAGAGATAACCAGATCATCACCCACAAATTTCTCAAAAGGTTCGATTTTTAACTTTTTGGTACACCAACGGGCATTAGAAGAAGGGAGATAGCCCCCATACAATTTTAAGTAATGATCGAAAGGATCTTCGTTGCTTCCTGGAGCTCCCTGTAGCAAAGTGATTTTTTTGCCAAGATAGTTTTCCAAATTATTAATCAATTCATAGGTCTCCTCAAGTTCCTTCCCAGTATCACAGGTGTAATATTCTATATCCAAAGAAGGATATTTATCCTTCATGTGTATGGCCAAAGCGGCACTGTCCTTTCCTCCTGAAATGCCTAATAAATGCCTGACTTTTTTCATTCCTTCAATAGTTTTTTTAACAAATTGGCAACCGCATAGATATTGGTAGTTTTATCTTTAGATAAAGAACTGCCCAAAATTTTCTCAATTTCATCGGCTTCCTTAATTTTTGCTTTTGGTAATCTAACAGATTTTTTTTGTTTTTTCTCACCAAAACTGGACATTTCTATTTCAAATACATCTTCTTTTTTCTCATCAAAATCTGAAGATGAGATACTGTTCAAACTATCCAACTCAAGGATTATGGCTTTGAATTTATCGTAAAAAACGACCTCATCATGATCATTAATCCTATCCAGGGGTTTTCCAATAACAGCTTGGGAAAGTGAATTCAACCAGGAATTTCTATCCTCAAGTTGAGAATCCAACCTCATTAGAAAAGTCTTCTGGTAGGGTAAACATAAATGCCTTCTAATTTTACTGAATCTCTTTTGAAGTTTAACCTTATAGTTAAGGAAACTTGTTTGTTTCCCGATAAATTCATCGATTATGAAATTTTCAACTCTATCATAAAGTTGGTCCTGACTGGATCTGATTTCCCGAATAGCTTCCTGAAGTTTACCGATATATTCCTGGAAACTTTCAGCAGAAGTGTGAAGGTTTGAAACAGAATAGCCTAAAGCCGATGGAAAATCTTCAAAAAAGGTTTTTTCCGGTTCCCTTGAATCTGCAATAGCTGTTCTAATAGCCATAGCCTCCTTACTTATCCTCCCATTATCTTTTGCATAATC
>JBBDSB010000348.1:0-6532 GCA_040905205.1 Cyclobacteriaceae bacterium | reverse complement strand
CTCAAAAGCATACAACCCACCCGTTTCTCCCAGGTATTTCGTCGACTCAGCTTGTGTAAGATTGTCGGGAGACCCGGCTAAAAGTCCGGATACAGGATGTGGAGGAACCAGGGTCGTTCCATTTGTCTTTTGAAAACCGTATCGATAGCCCTTCTTGATTAATACAAATTCAATCCCGTGGCCATTGCTTATGACTATTTTTTCACCGTCTTCCGAAACCGGGTTTTTGTTGGTTGAACAATTTGGCAGTAGAAAAACGGATAAGACAAGGATAACTGCATTCAATGATTTATCTATTAGATAATGATGCTTCATGGCTTTTGGAACTATATTTTAGTCATGACCAAATATACTACAAGTTTCCTACATGCAATAAATCTATTTACCGAGCTTTCTGAATTCAGCCATTCTACTCATTTTAATCCTGAAAACCAGGAAAATGTAAGTTCCGGATTTTACCCGAAATATGCTATTACCAACATTAACTTAAAAACCTCCGCCAAACGACCGAATTTGCACAAAACGGTTCGGCAAGGTTTATTCCGAATCCAGGGATTCCATTTATATAGTCCTCTTCAAATTGACCTTGCATAAAGCGCTCCCGGTCCATTCTCCAACCCACAGCAAAAGAAGGAAAAACACCCAATCTTGATTCCTGTCCAAATCTGGAAGATGGTTCGCAGTCGCCCAAAACACGCTTGCTATTGGCTAACGATAAGTACCGCAACTTTCCGGACTTGCGCCCAATAGCGGAATGACCATGTCCAACACACAAAAAAGGTTGAAGGGACTTGCCCATCAACCTTTATCCAATTAAATTCAGAAACAGTTTAATATTTTAGTTTCCACCACTTCCTATATTAGGGTTATTTGCATCCCACCAAACACGTTGTTCATTGAGAGCGGCAGGTGAAATATCCTGGGGATTAATAAATCCTTGTTCAGAATTTGCCTTTAACCAATTTTCTCTATTCAAATCCCCCGGTTCGGGCGTTGGTATCCTTCTCGGAAATTTAAGTTCACTGTCGTCTACCGGAGTTCTGGCAAGAATTGGAGATCCAAACCGGGGATAACCCGTCCTTTTTGAAAGTGCCCATCCTTCTTCCGGCAACCTGTAAAAATTTAAAAATGCTTGAACGTATACCTTTTCCAGGTCGTTGGTGCCAACAAATGCCACGTCTGTTTCATTCAAATAGGACTCGATTTCAGCATCGCTAACGGGTAAGTAATTGTAGGTCTTATTTCCCACTATCAAAGCAAGATTTTGCACTTCCCCCAACATGTCATAGGTATTGATAGAGGCTTCTATGCCTTTTTCATACCATTCCTCCGCGTTACCTGTTGTAAATCCCTTCAAAATAAATTCCGACATCATGAAACAAACCTCAGCATAAGAAATAAATACGTCAACATATTTTCCATCTATTCGGGAGCCTCCGTAATTGGTGTCAACATTTTGAAGAAGCCTTTTATGGTATTTGGAAATCATATTGGCGTTTACTCCTGCCACAAGTGAATTATCGGCGTAATTGTAATCCATTTGACCTATGGTGGGATCCTGCCTGTATGGCGGCACACCTATATACCTATATCCTAATATATCTTCCCCTTCAGCAGTGGTATAAAGTACTTTAGTGTCGTTTTCAGTATCTATGGCGACAGGTAAAGGAGTACCGGAAGATTCATATATATCCAGCGTTTCCTCATGGTATCCATTGACCTGGTAGAATATTCTCAACCTTGGGTCAAGGGTTTCCTTCATGTACTCAATGGTGGGTTTGGGAGCCCACATGGTACCTTTCCATTCAAAATCAGCTCCGCCTGTTCCTCTCCATTCCTCTAAATGGGAAATATCAAATACAAACTGATCGTCTTCACTCTCAAAACTACCTTCCCCTGAAACAACAGAGGCAATTATGGATCTGGTTTTACTCTCATCCTGACTTTCGAACCGAGTGGCAATTCGCAATTTGACAGCATTGGCACATTTAATCCATTTATCCCAATCGGCTCCATAAAAGAAATCTATTCCCGAAAAATCATATTCTACCTCGATGTTTTCATTTAATACACTTATGGCGTTATCCAATTCGGATAATAGTGTATTAAAAATCTCTTCCTGAGTATCATAGTCAGGATCTGTCAAACCTTCTGATCTGCCAAGGCTTGCTTCCGTATAGGGTATTCTCCCATATTGGTCAGTAATTTTAAGTGCAAAATATGCCTGTAAAATATCCGACACAGCCACCATCTTTTTACGGATTTCCTGTTCTTCCTCAGACAATAAACTCACTTGTCTTCTGAATTCAGTAAGATGGTTGATGATAGATCCGTAAAATGTGCCATATCTGGAGCCATCCAGCAGGTTATCAACACCACCCGCATTTGATTGACCCTGAACGAGGTATTGTGCCCAGGTCATGGTTTGATGGTTTTCATGATACCACTCAGCTCCTTTGTAAGTACCCATCTCTTTCATGGCATAAGTAAGCAGGTATTCACTAGGGGGTACCGCAACATTCGGATCCTGATTTATTTCCTGAAAATCGTTTGTACAACTTACAAAAACCCCCAATGTGAGTATCGTTATAAATATATTTTTACTTCTTTTCATCTCTATTAAAATTAAAAGTTTGCCTTAATACCCAGGGTCATGGAAGTAATATATGGTGCCGAATTCATTTGCAATGGATTGGCTGCTACATTATTACTTATTGTAGGGTTGATATTATCGGGCATTGAATTATATATAAATGGAAGATCCCTCGCTGTCAATACGATGGAAGCATTTTGCATTTTCAATCTGGCAGAAAATTCAGATGGCAATTGATATGCCAATGAAACTTCTCTAAGGGAAACCCACTTTTGTGTATAAACACCGGTTATTGGCGTACCTGTACTGGCAGATGTCCATCTATAGACATACCCTGACCAATGTGTTGGCTCGACCAATCCCTGGATATAGGCTTCTTCATAGGTCATTCCACCAACATCAACGGATGTTCTGTTGTCGTCAGGACCACTTGTGACGGTTGTTCCATCTGGGAACACACCATGGGGGATATACCCATCTTCATACTCCTTGCCAAACACATTCTGACCCTGACCATTACTTGTCCATACAATCCCTCCTTGAGAGGCATCCCTGTTGGGTAATGAACTCTTAATAACACCCTGGTGTAAGCCATAGCGGGCATCTGCAGAATAAATTTCTCCGCCCCAACGGATGTCAAAGAGAACACCCAAACTGAATCCTTTGTATCTAAAGTTTGAGTTCACTCCTCCAAACCAGTCAGATTGCATATTACCCATTACATGAAGGGAGTCCAGGTTTTGGATACCGATAGGATAAGCTACCGACCATCCGTTTCGCGGACTCAAAATGGGAATACCATTATTGGGATGATCGATATTGTTCCCACCACCATCAACTGCCTGGTAAGGCTTGTACCCTTTTCGGGTTACAAGGTCTCCATAAACACCACCGGCATAAGCATAGGAGGCTGTCGCCGCATTGGCATCCGAAGGATTTCCATATAAATTAAATTCCGTTACCCCGGGAACAAGTTCAAGGATTTTATCCCTGTTCCTGGTCCAGTTAAAACCTAAGTTCCAGGACATATCCTGTCTGTCAATAACCGCTATATCCATCATGATTTCAATACCCTGGTTCTGGATATTTCCCCCGTTTAAAAGGATAGATGCGATTCCGCTTTCATTTGGAACACTCAAAGGGATAATTTGATCAATGGTGTTATCCTTGTAAAAATTGAAATCAAAATTTACCAGCCCTTCAAATAATAAAGCGTTAAAGCCCACTTCAATAGACTTCTTTTTCTCCGGTCTTATATTAGGCGACACGGCTGTTGCGTTTTCAAACCTATACATGGGTATATTAGAAGACCCTATTCCCGCAGGCACAAACCCTGTAGAAATTCTAAAAGGATCTGTATCGTTTCCCACCTCGGCATAAGATGCCCTCAACCGTAATGAGGATATGGCAGATGGTAGAGTGACATCCTCACTAACTACCCAAGACAAACTTTCAGAATGATAAAAGTAGGAAGGGTCACCAGATCCATCGGGATATACCAAGGCCGAAGACCAGTCGTTTCTGGCAGTTACATTTAAAAACAGACTGTTTCTGAATGATGCCGTAGCATATCCATAAAATGAATTGATCCTTTTCTCATAACTTGTGCCTCCTGAAACATTGGGGTTTAGTCTGGAGTTTGATATATTATAGAAGTCCCTCACAACAAATCCACCGTTAGTTCCCCAACCTGTTCCTATTGATTTTGTATTCCACGAATTTGCCCCACCAATTAGATTTAAAGTGAGATCTGGATTCAATTCAGCATCATACATGAGCTTTGCGTCGAAAGTCGATTGAAACTTCTCTCCGTTACTCAGTGAATAGCTACCATTGAGCCGGTCAGCACTGGTGGCAATACCCCTGGATTCTGTTGAATGGGTAAATTGGTTGATATTACCTTCTACAGAAAAATTCAGGTTTTCCATTATGTTAAAGTCTATGTTGGCTTTTGCCACAAGGGAACCTTCCGTTCTCCCGGAATAATTGTGGTTCCTTCTCATCCATTTGGCACTATAATGGGTGTAATAGAAATTGCCATTCCCTGTGGGATAAGGCACCCCACCATCGACTGCTCTATAGTTATTTCTCCATTTATCCACATCGTAATTTCTGGGGAAACCAGTATGGAACCAATCGGAATTTGCACCGGGATTCACTGGGTTTTCCGCCAACGATCGCGTATAGTGAATTAATGCACCTACCGACAAACGATTATCAATTAACTCCTGACGGCCCTTAATACTCAATGACTTCTTATCAAAGTTATTTCTGGGTATCACTCCTTTTTCAGAGAAATTAGAAAATGACACCCTGAAAGAATTATTTTCACCTGCTCCATCTAAGGAAATATTTGTATTATTGATAATTCCGGTATTAAATGTTTTTCTGTAATTATCGGGTTGTGCTACCCACTGGGCACGACTGCCGTCATAATCGAGGTATTCTTGCCCCTCAAACTTGGGTCCCCAACTCGCTGCGTGTTCTTCGTACTGATTGTATTGCAATGAAGGTAGGTTTGTTGTAATATCATAAAATGGAAATTGCCTCGTATCGTGTTTGTCTTCCCGGGGATAAGTGTTTGGCCCGTTAGTATTAAAGGTAAACCAGCCGGCAGTTTGACCTTGCCCATATTGATCCTGAAAATCAACCTGATCCGAAATAAAACGGGTGCCCGTTGTTTGATTAAAACTTACGCCAATACCTTTCTTTTTTCTGCCTGATTTTGTTGTAACAATAACTACTCCGTTAATGGCTCTTGAACCATAAAGCGCAGAAGCGGCCGCTCCTTTCAGAATAGTGACAGATTCAAAATCATCAGGATTGAGGTTTTTCAATTGATTGCCCCAGTCAGCCCCACCTGTTCCACTAATATCATTGTCCATAATCACATTATCTACAACAAATATCGGTTGTGTATTTTGGCCGAAAGTGGAATTTCCTCTTATTGTAATTCTCGATCCACCAAATGTGCCGCCAGATGTTGTGCTTATTTGTACCCCTGCGGTTTTTCCCTGCAGGGTACTTACGGGATTTACCAAAGTTGCTCGGGCCAGATCCTCTCCATTTAAAGTAGAAACGGCATAACCTATGGTTTTATCTTCCCTTTCAATGCCCATGGCAGTTACAACAACCCCTTCCATAGATTGGACATCGGGCTCCATTGTCACATTTATAACGGATCTGCCTGACACGGTAATTTCTTGCTTTGCATAACCAAGAAAAGTAAATATTAAAACATCAGAATTGTTCTCAACATTTAACCTGTAGGAACCATCCAAATCTGATACCGTTCCATTGGACGTGCCTTTAATAAGGATACTTACCCCAGGTAATCCATTTCCATTCTCATCAAAAACCACTCCCGACACCATATTTGTATCCTGAAAGACCATTTCAGATACAGAGAATGGGTAAGCGCTTGCTTCCCCTGAAAAAGAACCTACAGACATAATACTCATTAAAATAAGACTTAATGAGCATCGTGTTATAAAGGTCTTTAGTTTGGTACACACTGATTTCATAAAAGCTAAAATTTAATTGAATAATTGTTTATGTTTTTCGAATTTAGATAAAATTATTCACATTCATACTTTAAGTTGAAAAAAAATATTTTTCTTTTGGCTTCTTTAACAAAAGCATTTGGTATGTTACCTGACTTCGATAAGAAATTATAAATTACCAGATGGATATTATAGTTAGGTTAAAATTTTCATATAGGTCATAGGGAAAATTTTACATTTATCAAAACATCTCCTGACAGGCAGGTAACAGAAAAAAGGGGCCTTAAGCCCCTCTTATCATGTCATTGCTTCAACTTAAATTGCTCCACCATTCTGGATTCCTCAAAAATCCGGATTGTTTCCGGATTGTTTTAGCTAGCTGACTGTTATATCTAAAAATATCTTTTTGGGATTGCAGGTTTGTAGTGGCTTATAA